>JAJZJN010000094.1 GCA_021851165.1 Actinomycetes bacterium | reverse complement strand
CAAGCCCCACCCATGTGACCCCACCAACCTCCAAGTGGCTTACCAGCGTCATCGGAGGTCCCCCCACCAGCACCCGCCTGCTCGGCAAATCGACACCCACCACGTAGCGCCTGGCAACCTTCCCGGACAGGCCAAGGCCACGGCGCTGCCCCAGGGTGACCATCTCGACCGCCGGCACAGCACCGATCACCTCGCCGCTGCGAGCATCCACGACGGTGCCGGCGTGAAGCGCGATGCGGTCCTCTAGAAACCGCCTTCTGCCTCCTTGCGAAGCGACGAAGCACACGTCCTGGCTGTCGGGCTTGTCTGCCGTACGCAGGCCCAGCCTGGCTGCCTCCTTGCGGACCTCGCCCTTCGTCATCTCCCCCACCGGCAACATGACTTTCGACAACTCGACCTGGGTGAGCATGGACAGCACGTAGGACTGGTCCTTCGCCAGGTCGCGCCCGCGGCGCAGCAGGAAAGCGCCCGCGGCGTCCTGGCTAACTCGCGCGTGATGGCCGGTGGCAACGGCGTCGAAGCCCAGCCTGCGCGCGCGCTCGATCAAGAGCCCGAACTTGATATGGCGATTGCACTCTATGCATGGATTGGGCGTCGATCCTCCTGCGTGGGCTGTCACGTACGGGTTCACAACGTGAGCCTCGAAGGCATCGGTGTCATCGAACACATGGTGGGTGATGCCCAGCTGCTCGGCTACCCTGCGAGCATCGTCGACATCGGCAACCGAGCAGCATCCTGAAGTGCTGCTGCCCTTCCACAGCTTGAGAGTCGCTCCGACGACGCTGTAGCCGCAAGTAGCGAGCCGCGCCGCGGCCACCGAGGAATCGACCCCGCCCGACATGGCGACCAGAATTCTCATAGCCTAAACAGTACGCGTCCTTACAGCCGTGTCGCTCCAGCCAGTCAACCAGGACGAGTCAACCAGGACCAGCGGCACGCGGCACGCGGCACGGGAATCAGGAATGGCCCGAGCTATCCAGCTCCCCTCCCGTACCAAGACCGATCCCCTCCTCGATCGCGAGACGTTTCAGGACATCCGCCGAAGCCAGGAAACGGCGAAAGCGAAGTATCTCCGCGACACTCAACGGCGGGGAGTCATCCATCGCACCGAGATCCTCCGGACGCCAATGCAGGGGGGTTCCTGCGCGAACGAGGAAGTCGAAGACACCCGGTCGAGCCGGCCACGATACAGCGGCACCACATGACGGGCACAGGAAGCCGACTCGACTGGCCGGAAGGGTCCCAGGTGCACCCGGAGCCGGCGGGGCTGCAGGAAGCGATGGCACCTCCAACCCGAGGCAGGCGGCAGGCACCTCGACATCCCCGCAGATCGGGCATGTCATGACAATGGTCTGAGTGAACATGTCGTCCAAATCTCCTGCCCCCCGTATCGGCATGAACGCGACATGACTTGAGGATTGCTGCGAAACTCCGCCGGCCGAAGACCACTGCGAGCCTGCCCGGTGTGCTTCAGCTCCGAAGGCGTTCAACCGCCTGGGGAACCACTGAAAGGACATGGTCGACTTCAACGGAGGTGGTCGCATAGCCGAGAGAGAAACGGACTGTGCTCCTCGCCTCGCCTCGGGACATCCCCATAGCGCTCAGCACATGGCTCGGCTCTGTCGCACCACTGGCACAGGCCGATCCAGCTGACGCGCAGATACCTGCATCATCCAGCAGGACAAGCAGCTCCTGGGCGTCGACTCCTTCGAAGCTAAGGCTCAAGGTGCCAGGAACCCTACGAGCAGCCGTGGCCACCTCCACGGTGCCGCCAACAGCCCCGACTAGACCGGACGCCAGCCGGTTCCTCAGCGCTTCCACGCGGAGCGCATTCTCGTCTAGATGCTCCACCGTAGCCTTCAAGGCGGCTGCCATCCCGACGATGCCGGCAACATTCTGGGTTCCCGGCCGGCGCTGCCTTTCCTGGCCGCCACCGTACATGAGTGGCGACATCTGCACTCCAGAGCGGACCACGATGGCCCCTACCCCCTTCGGACCGCCGAATTTGTGCGCGCTCAACGATATGAGATCGACCGAGCTCGTAGGACCCGTCAGATCTATCCACGGCGCCCCATGAACCATGTCGCTGTGAATGACCGCGGCGGGAGCAAGCTCCCTCACCATCTGCACCACCTCGTCGATAGGCTGGACGACACCGGTCTCGTTGTTGGCGAGCATGACCGATACCAGCGTGACGTCCGGATCGAGCATCTGGGCAAGCGAATCGAGGTCGACGACTCCCCTGGAGTCGACTGCGACAGTTTCGCCTCCGATGCCTATGCAGGTGTCGAGAACCGCGTGATGTTCCACGGCCGAGCAGATGACCCTGCCGCCCCTTGCTCGATGGACACCCAGGACCGCGATGTTGTCGGCCTCCGTGCCTCCTGAGGTGAACACCAGTTCGCCGGGGTCACATCCGACGAGAGACGAGACCAGCTCGCGTGCCTCATCAAGCGCTCGACTTGCATCACGGGCCAATGTGTGGGATCCGGATGGATTTCCGAATCTATGGCGCATGAACGGGAGCATCGCGTCGAGAGCCTCGGCTCGCATCGGTGTAGTGGCGGCGTTGTCAAGATATGCGTCCATCGTCCCCGACGCTATTGCATGCATAAGCGTGCCGGATCGCCATAGGGATCAATACCGAAGCCAGCAACGGTGCGGTAGGCCAACCCGAGCATGCCCGCCCGGAGCGCGTGTGCGGATCTCAGGGTTTCGCGAACATCACCACCACGGCCACTACGAAAATGCAGCCCAGCCCCGCAGCCGCAAGGGCGACTGCCCTGCCGGTATGCTCGAGCGTATTCATGCTCTGGGCATCACCCCAGCCAGACGACACGACCTGCTGGAGCCGCCTCTCACCCGGCCACACGACAATCTCGGCGAGCAGCGTGGCGGCGAGCCACAGACCAAGACCGATGTCGACGAAATGATCGCTCATCGCAAACGAACCCTGACTCATTGCAACCAACGCGAGCCCGAAGACCGGCACTCCGTACAAAGCGCGGGCCATCCAGTTGATCCCAGGCCGGAAATAGCGGCGCACCCCTTCGGCCCCCGGGGCACCAGGGCCGCGCCTAGCTCTCGCAGCTTGGACCCCTGTGGTCACGAGCGCGCCGAATCCGATGATCGCACTAGCCACATGGGCCATCAGCACGATGTCGAACGCGGCTCCAGTGGGAGGAAGCTTTACCGTGACGGTCGCTGGCACCTCTCCATGCTGACCGCTCGTAGGTCCGCGCGCCAGGCAGGCATGAGTCCGGCCGGTGAGTCCGGCCGGTGAGTCCGGTAAAGCAAGTGGATCCACGCCTTTTCGCAAAATTGGCGCAATCTGCTCATATCCTGCGGGGATGTGCCGATTACACCTCCAACACGAGTATCGTTGTAGTTAGAAAGTGCTAACGAGGAGGCTGGCCGGGAAAACATGAACCAACTTCGTCTGGACCCTCTGACTGGCCGGTGGGTGGTGGTCAGTGTAGAGCGGGCCGGGCGTCCGGCCGCATTCGAGCCACGAACGGTTCGAGTGCAGGAGGATACCTCCCGCCCTTGCCCCTTCTGCCCTGGGCACGAAGAAGCCACACCTCCTGCGCTTGAGACCTATGGCCCGACGGGTTCATGGCTGGTGCGTGTCGTGCCGAACCTGTACCCGGTGTTCGAAGGCGACAGCCCGTTCGTCGTGGTCCACAGGGGCCCGGTGTTCACCCAGGCAACGGCTGGAGGCATTCATGAAGTACTGGTGCTCTCCCCCGAGCACGATGCCGACTGGGGCAAGCTCACCGACGAGCAGGCTGGTCTCGTCATGGCCGCCATACGCGATCGTATAGAAGAGCACTCCACCGTGCCGGGGCTGCGCTACAGCCAGGCCATAGTTAATGCCGGCAGGGAGGCCGGCGCATCGGTCGAGCATCCCCATGGCCAGTTGCTCGGGATGTCCTTCGTACCGCGGGAGCTCGCAGAAGAGCAGTCAGGCTTCGCTCGTTTCGCCGGGCGGTGCCTGCTCTGCACCACCGCCGACGCCGAAGAGGACGCAGGCTACAGGGTCGTGTACTCCGATGAGCGCGTGATCGTGCTGTGCCCGTTCTGGAGTGGCACGCCGTTCGAGATGCTTGTCATCCCGCGAGCCCACTGCCCTCACCTCCACCGTGCAGCCCCTGCAGATCTGGTGGCAGTCGGACGATCGCTGCGCCTTGCCCTCAGCCGCCTGCATGAGCGGCTGGGCGACATCGCTTACAATATCGTCTTCCATTCCGCACCGTACCGGGCAAGCGACCCCTACCACTGGCATGTCCACGTCTGGCCGAAGCTCACGACAGCGGCAGGATTCGAGCTCGGCACAGGGGTGCTCGTCAACGTGGTTTCACCCGAGCAAGCTGCAGAGGAGCTCCAGGCCTCAGTGCTCGCAGGGTAAGGCCGTGCCGGAAAGGTGGGCTGCCCGCTCATCCCATGAAGGGACCCGCAACATCCCGGTACAGATGAAGATCCACGGTCTTCGGATTGCCCACCGCTTCCGCCAGGGGAACGCGTATGATGTCGCCGCAGTTGAGAGCCACCATCGTCCCGAACGCCCCGTCGTGAACCGCCTCCAGAGCTGCGACGCCGAAGCGCGTCGCGAGCACACGGTCGCGTGCGGTGGGAGTCCCGCCGCGCTGGACGTGCCCGAGTATCGTGACCCGTGCCTCGTATCCCGTGCGCCGCTCTATCTCGGCGGCAAGCCACGAACCGATCCCTCCGAGGCGCGCGTGCCCGAACTGGTCAACCGGGGCAGATGAGGAGATGGCCGTCGCGTCGGCGGCGATGACCGGATCCGAAGGAACCGCACCCTCCGCGACCACCACGATCGAGGAGAACCGGCCACCTGCATGGCGGCGCCTCAACCTTTCGGACACCTCATCGACGTCGAAGGGAACCTCCGGCACGAGTATCTCGGCAGCCCCACCGGCGATGCCTGCATATGTAGCGATCCAGCCGGCATGACGGCCCATCACCTCGCAGACGATCACCCGGTGATGGGACTCGGCGGTCGTGTGCAGCCTGTCGAGAGCATCGGTCGCAATCTGCACCGCTGTGTCGAAGCCGAAGGTAACCTCGGTCCCCGAGAGGTCGTTATCGATGGTCTTGGGCACGCCGACCACCTTCAGGCCCATGGGGCCGAGACGGTCAGCCACCCCCAGGGTGTCGTCACCTCCGATGGCGATCAGGGCATCGATGCCTTTGCATGCAATGGTTCGCATCACCTGCTCGGGGCCCCCATCCACTGCGAAGGGGTTCGTGCGCGAGGTTCCGAGGATGGTGCCCCCCACAGCGAGGATGCCACGGCAACGCTCCTCGTCCAGCTCTTGGGAATCTCCTTCGAGGACGCCGCGCCAACCGTCGAGGAACCCGATCACCTCGTCCTGGTGAACCCGATGACCAGTACGGACAACGGCCCTGATGACGGCATTCAGCCCTGGACAATCCCCACCGCCGGTGAGCACCCCGATTCGCATCTCCGCCATGCTATCGATCCGGCAGAGTGCTCGAAGCTGCCATCCTCGCCGCAGCCCGCTGCAACTCGAACATCGCTGCCAGACTTCGCACAGTCTTCCGATCGGGGGGCAGGAGGCCTGCGATCCCAGAAACGCGCAGGTAGCCCGACAGGAATGCCCGGCGATTTCGCTGCTGCCAGGCGTCTCCCATTACCGACAAGCCTTCGCGTCCCAACGGATCGCGCTCCTCGGCTGCCACGGTCGCCACATGCCGGAACGACCAGAGCATGTCGGCCACATCTGCGAGAGGCGAGCACATGGGCATCCTCCCAGGCTCTTCCACGCATCGGGCAGCCAGCGCCGGGCGGGCTTCCGAGCCAGGCGGCATTTCACCGGCTTGGCCGGGCGCGGGAAGCAGAGCCGGGAGCAGCTCGCTTACAAACCAGCCCTGCTCCGTCCGGGCCACACGCCCAAGGTGGTAGTCCCCGTGTGTCCGAATGATCGGACAACGTGACGGCAGGCGCCTCGCGTCGGCAAGAACCTTCACCACTTCGGGCCGACCCAGAAGACCGCCGCCGGCCATGGCAAGCTCCGCCTCCACAGCGTCGACCCACACAGCGGTCCCGCAGTGACCCCTGCCGTAGGCCCGATCGAGGGCGAGATGCATCCTGGCAGTCATCGTCCCCAGGGCACGAGCCTCGGAGGCGAAGTCACCACCAGCATCCTCGGGGCGGCACCCCGATGCGTACAGATCCCTGAGCGAAGTCAGCGCCAGAGCCCAACCGACAGACGCTCCCACCAGGACCTCCTGGGCAAAGCCGAGCTCCATGCCATCTCGCCTCCACAGCCCAAGAGGTGCCGGAATGTGGTTGAACCCTGCTTCGTCAAGGTCCACTATCAGCTTGATGGCAGGATCGGGAACCTGCCGCGGGGTGGAGAACGAGGTCAGCATGACCCGATCGTCGAACACGAGGCACGAACCAGCCGCGTCGCGCCGGACAGGGCGGCTGTGCACGGCGCTACTACGGCCGTCGGTGACAACTTCGAGAAGCATGACGGCAAGCTCCCCATCGCACATTGCGTCAAAGGCCACGGCGAGCCCGTAGGCATCCTCGAACAGCCCGACCACCACATCCTCGTCGTCGACCAGGAAGTGTGACTCGTCGCCGGGCACGCGCAGACCAAGCACGAGATGGGCGCTCAGCGTCCCAGACTCGACGACCACGTCCACGAGGCCGGGCCTGCCATCGACCCACCTCCACACGGACAGAACCTCCACGTCCTCGTCGTGGGAATCAGGCCACCATCCCTGACGCCTCGCGTGCGAGGCGACGAGCTGACCCAGGGTCTTGCGCGCCTGGGCATCGAGAGCCACGGTGCCCGTCCCTCCGGCGCTGCTCACAGCTGGACTCCCATCGGCCCGGGGTCGACCACCGTCTCATCGGGCACCTCAGCCACCAGCTCGAACCAGTAGAAACCGTAGGGGCCGAGCGTTAGTGAATATGTGCCGTCGTCTCCCACAGGAGGAAACGGTACCCTCCCAAGTAGCTCGACGGGGGTCCTTCCAAGCCAGCGCGACAGCTCGAGCGTCCCTGGCTGCGAGAAGCGGCTTAGGTTGTGAATGCAGAGAACAGGGTTCACCCCTCCGCCTTCGTCGGCCCGTATGTAGGCGAGCACTGACGGGTTACCGCATGCCAGAGCATCGTAAGCCCCTGTCCCGAGCACCGGATACTGCTTGCGAACCTGAAGCATTCGGCGGATCCACTGGAGGAAAGAGCTCGGATTGCGCTGTTGGGCCTCCACGTTCAAAGCAGCGTAGCCGTACACCGGATCCATGAGAGGGGGCAGGTAAAGCTGGGCGAAATCCGCGCGGCTGAACCCTCCGTTGCGGTCTGGGCTCCACTGCATGGGGGTGCGCACCGAGTCACGATCGCCCAGGTAGAGATTGTCGCCCATCAGCAGCTCGTCGCCGTAGTAGATGACAGGGCTGCCCGGCAACGAGAAGAGGAGCGCGTACAGCAGCTCGGCCAGGCTCCGATTCCCGTCTATGAGAGTGGCCAGGCGCCTGCCTATTCCCATGTGGCGCTTCATCCGGGGGTCTTTGGCGTATTCTGCGACCATGTAGTCGCGCTCCTCGTCGCTCACCTTCTCCAAGGTGAGCTCGTCGTGGTTGCGAAGGAAGATCGCCCACTGGCATCCTTCGGGGATCTCCGGCGTCTGAGCAATGATCTCGCTTATCGGGAAGCGCTGCTCGCGTCGCACCGCCATGAACAGCCTGGGCATGAGCGGGAAGTGGAAACACATATGGCACTCGTCGCCCTCTCCGAAGTAGTCGACCAGGTCGGCGGGCCACTGATTTGCCTCGGCCAGGAGCACCCTACCGGGGTAGGCGGCGTCCACCTCCTTCCGAATCCGCTTCAACAGCGCGTGGGTCTCGGGAAGGTTCTCTCCCGTCGTGCCGTCACGCTGGAACAGGTATGGGACCGCGTCGAGCCTGAAGCCGTCAAGACCGATGCCCAACCAGAACTTGACCACCCCGAGCATCTCCTCGACCACCGCCGGGTTGTCGTAATTCAAGTCCGGCTGGTGTGAATAGAAGCGGTGCCAGTAGTACTGCTGGCGAGAAGGATCCCAGGACCAGTTGGACGTCTCGACGTCCACGAACACCACCCTCGCCTCGGGCCACCGCTGGTCGTCGTCATTCCAGACATACCAGTCCGCCTTCGGGTTGTCACGCGACGAGCGTGATTCGACGAACCACGGATGCTGGTCGCTCGTATGGTTCAAGACGAGGTCGGCTATGACCCTTATGCCCCTTCCATGAGCATCGTCGAGGAAGGCCGACAGATCATCGAGCGTGCCCAGGTCCGGGTGGACCGTGAAGAAGTCACTGATGTCGTACCCGCTGTCGCGCATGGGGGATGGGTAGAACGGCAACAGCCATAGACAGTCCACCCCCAGCCATTCGAGATAGTCGAGCTTGGCACGTAGCCCTGGGAGATCCCCGACCCCATCACCGTTGGAATCGTAGAAGCCCCGGGTCAACACCTCGTAGAACACGGCTCTTTGATACCAGCGCTCGTCACCCGCCATTAGGCGCTCTCCCCGAGCACTGTGGTCATCATGGCCTGGACTGCTTCGTAGGGATCCAGCTCATGGGCAACCACACGGTCGGTCAGAGCACCGGCAGCTTCGCCGGCCAGCAGGCGCTTGACCTCGTAGTCGATCCGGGCAGCGAGCAGTTGCGCGATCTCGCGATCGAGACGAACCTTCCGACGCCGCTCGAGCCGGCCGTCTGCCAGGAGATGCGACTTGTGATGGGTTATCTGCTCCCATAGTCGGTCCACCCCACTTCCATCCGAAGCGACAGTCTCCACCACTGGAGGGCGCCAATCCCCTGGCGTCGTCAGATCGAGCATCTGCTCGAGATCGCGCCTGGCCTCGCGGGTGCCCGGCCGGTCGGCCTTGTTGATCACGAAGATGTCGGCGGTCTCGAGCAAGCCGGCCTTGTTCGCCTGGATCGCGTCACCCCAACCCGGGTTGACAACCACAACTGTGGTGTCCGTAGCAGTGGCCACCTCTACTTCCACCTGGCCCACCCCAACGGTCTCGACGAGCACCAGGGGAAAACCCGCAGCACCCATGATCCGCACGGCCTCTGGAACCGCCGCAGCGAGACCCCCCAGGTGCCCGCGGCTGGCCATGGAGCGGATGAACACACCGGGGTCGAGGGCATGGTCCTGCATGCGGACCCTGTCACCGAGAATGGCACCGCCACTGAAGGGAGACGAGGGGTCCACTGCCAGCACTCCCACCTGGCTCACGCCCGCTCGACGGGCCGTCGCGATCAATCTCGCCGTGAGTGTCGACTTGCCGGCACCCGGGGCTCCGGTTATCCCGACAGTGTCTGCCTCCACGCCGGTCCGATACGCCTGCGCAGCGGCCCGGTGCCCTGCCTGCCCGCCTCGCTCCACCTGGCTCAGCAGCCTTGCCAGCGCCACCCGATCCCCACCGCCCGCCGCATCGAGGAGATCTGCAGGATTCTTGGTAGGAACCGGCGGCGTGGAAGGCTCACCCCCGCTGATCATGCCCGGATCACCGACGCCCCGAGGGCAGCCAGGCGACCAGCTAGATCCTCGTAGCCTCTGTCCACATGGTGTGCCCCTGAGACAACCGTCTCCCCATCGGCCACCATGCCCGCGAGAACCAAGGCTGCCCCTGCTCTCAGGTCCGGAGCGCGCACTGGGGCTCCCGACAGGCGCGGCACACCTCTGACCACGGCATGGTGCCCCTCCGTTCGTATATCGGCACCCATCCGACGCAACTCGTCGACATAGCGGAATCGACCCGAGAAGAGATTCTCGCTCACTATCCCGACTCCGTCGGAGACCGCCAGCATCGTCACCAGAAGGGGCTTGTAATCGGTTGCCACACCCGGATATGGCAACGTGGCTATATCCACGCTGTGGAGCCTCCCGTCAGCTTGAACCGACAGCCCTGCCGGGGTCTGGCTGATGAGCAGGCCCATCTCGCCCAGCTTGTTCAGAAGCATCGCCATGTGGTCCGGGCGGGCATCCTCGATCACCACCTCACCACCCGCCAAGCCGGTGGCAGCCAGGAACGTTGCCGTGACGACGCGGTCCGGGATCACCCTGTGAGCCACCGGCTCGAGCTGGTCGACACCTTCCACCTCGATACGCGAG
>JAJZJN010000093.1 GCA_021851165.1 Actinomycetes bacterium | reverse complement strand
GATCTGAGCTGGCGTGCCCGCTCGCCTGGGATGTTGTCGAGGATAGAGCGATTGAGTCCTGCCTTGGCTGCGACGTTCTTACCTGGTTCCTCGATTGTTCCCTTGGCGCTGGCGGTCATGTTCTTCACCGCCAAGTCCTCTCGTCCGACGTAGCCGTGGTTCTTGGCCAGATCGGTCGTGAGCTTGTGGGTGAGATCGAGGCGCCTACCTGCCTGGCGGGCCTTCAGCTTCGCTATCTCGTTGATCGTCCTTCTCGTGTGGCCCCAGCCGGTCATAGCCTGGTCAGCGTCGTCGCTTGGATAGAGGCGATACTTCCTGCCCTCGTTAGCCGGCGGGTTTCACCGCGGAGCCTTCTTGTGGCCGGATCTAGCCATGCCCATACCATGCCGGGAGGCTGTAACACTCTGGAGCATGGCCAGCACCACCTTCGCCTCGGAGCACATTCGGCAACCTCGCTTCACGTCCATCTCGTGTTCGTGGTGAAGTACCGGCGCAAGGTGCTCGATGGCCACCACCTGGCCTGTCTCGAAGAGACGTTCGCTGGCATCTGTGCCGACCAAGGTGGCGAACTCTGCGAGTTCAACGGCGAGGCCGATCATGTTCATCTGCTCGTGGACTACCCGCCTGTTGTCGCAATCTCGGTCCTTGCCATGCGCCTGAAGGGAGCTTCCGCTCGAGTGCTTCGGTTCAAGTCCGCGGAGATCCGACAAGCCTTTGGCCAACATCGAGAGCTCTGGTCGGACTCCTACTTCGCCGCATCTGTTGGCGGGGCGCCGATTGCCGCCCTGCGGCGCTACATCGAGCAACAGCGCAGACCAGTGTGGACGACAGCGGCGCTTCACCACCCGGCCTGAAGGCCGGGGCACTGCGCCGCGATTTCGGTAGTAGTTTACTGACGATGACGTCAGCTCAAGTCATAGCCGACCGGGACTCCCTGCGCGGGCTCGTTCGTGGCCTGGCCGAACGTGAGATCGCACCCGAGGCCGTACGCAACGACGAGGGCGAGCTGTTCGCAGAGTCTTCCCTCCAGGCGTTGCGCCGGGCCGAGCTGTTCGGCCTCACCACCGGCCAATCCTACGGGGGCATGGGAATGGGCGACGTGGAGGCGGCCATCGTCCTCGAAGAGCTCGCGCGGGTGGACGTCTCGAGCGCCATCCTCTGCCAGCTCGTCTACAACGGCCCTCCGAGGGCCATCGAGCACCTGGGAAACGACTCCCTACGCGATCGCTGGCTCCCACAGGCGGTAGGCGGCGAGCTGTTCTGCATCGGCATCACCGAGCCCGACGCAGGCTCAGCCGCGACCTCGATGCGCGCCCATCTCGTCCCCGAGGGATCGGGCTGGCGGCTCGAGGCCTATAAGAATTACGTGACCGGTGGCCACCGGGCAGTGGCCTGCCTGGTGTGGTGCCGCTTCCCGGGCTCCGAGCCGGGCACCGGCAAGGGCATAGGAGCCGTGGTGGTCGACTTGTCCTCGCCGGGGGTGAGCATCGCTGGGACGCACCGGAAGATGGGCCTCCGAGGATGCACCGAGGCCGAGCTCGCCTTCGACGGGGTCCGGGTCGAGCCCGAGGACGTCCTCGTCACCGGCGACCCGGGCGACAACTCGGGGCTGAAGACCCTACTCGCCCACATCAACCACGAGCGCTGCGGCAACGCGGCGATGTGCCTCGGAGCCGCCCAGGGAGCCATCGAGTACGCCGTGGGCTACATGGGCGAACGCCGGGTGGGAACCGGGCACCTGGCGGACCTGCAGGGCCTCCAGTGGAAGATCGCCGACATGGCCATCGAGCTCGAGGGAGCGAGGCTGCTGCTCACGCGGGCCCTCGAGGGCGCCGGAGCCGGAGGGACCCCCCCGGCTCTCGAGTCCGCCATGGCCAAGCTGGCTTGCAACCTGGCGGCGAAGCACGTCTGCGACGAGGCCATCCAGATCCTAGGAGGCTACGGCTACAGCCGGGAATACCCGCTGGAACGTGTATACCGCGACGTACGTGGACTGTGCATCGGCGCGGGTACCGTCGAGATCCAGCGCAACTTCATCGGCACCTCCATACTCGCCGGGCGTATCCCCCGTGAGTGGCCGTGGAACCTCGGCCGGCCATGAGGACGCCCATGAGGCAGGCCATGAGGCAGGCCATGAGGACGCCCCGAGCGAGCTCGTGGTCTCAGCCGCTGCCAGCCATTCCTGTCGATCTGGGCCCAGTTACGGGTGGCGGCCGAGTCCTCGACTGTTAGCTTCTTCCGACCCTGCTCACGATATGACAGGGCACCTCGGTGCTCTCGTCGAGGTGATAGCTCGCGCACACCCGGTGGTACCCGTCTGCTATCCACAGAGGGCTGCCGCGGACGAGCAGCACGGGGGAGAGCCTCGTTCCCGCCCGCACCTTCTCGAGGTCCTTCACGACCTCGTCGTCGTCGGCCGGGAGCAGCGGCAGGCCACTCGCCCTTAGGATGTCCTTCACCTTGAAGTGGGCCAGCTTCGAGCTCCGCTGGAGCGCCTTGGCGAGCTTGCCGGCCTCTGCGGGTTCGACGAGCAGCGAGAGGTAGTTCAGCGCTGCGGGAAAATCCTGCGCCTCGGGTTCGGCCTTCCAGTGCTCACTGGGCATCGTTGCTCCTGTCCAATCGGCTGGCGATATCCGGCTCGTCTCCTTGCGCAGCGATAGAAGCGGCCGGGGCGGGGGGCCCGCGAAGCACCCAGGCGATCCCGACCGCCACCAACCCACCGGCCACAGGGCCTACCAGATAGGCCCACCATGCCGTCCAGTCGCCGCCCACGATCTCGGGACCGAGGGATCTCGCGGGGTTCATCGAGGCCCCCGTGACAGGTGCCGCCCACAGCCCCGCCAAGGCGATGTACCCGCCCACGGCGATGGCGGCATTGGCCCCGACGTTGCGCGCACCCGAGGCGGTGCCGAGGATCACGCTCACCAGCCCCAGGGTTATGAGCAGCTCCACGGCCATCGCCTTCCACGAGGTCGTGCCCGGACCAGGCAGGGTTGCCCCGAGATGGCCGACATCGCCGAACAGCCCGCGAAGCACGAGGGCCGCGACCACGGCACCCGCCAGTTGTGCCACGAGGTAGCCCGGTACCCGTCGCCATGGGAAGTCTCCCCGGACGGTGAAGGAAAGAGTCACGGCCGGGTTCAGATGCGCCCCGCTCACCATGCCCATGAAGTAGATGATCCCGAGCACCATCAGGCCGGGAGCCACCACCTGCGCATCGAGGGGAACCTGGCCGTGATATGCGGCGTCGACCACCGGCGCCCCGGCGGCAACCAGGACGAGCAGGAACGTCCCGAACAGCTCAGAGAACAGCCTGCGCCATTCGTAGCGCGAGTCCTCGAAATGGCGCACCCAGTCCGGCTCCGGCCCACGCCGGTTCCAAGGCGACGCCTCGTAGTCTTCGGCCACGGGCAGCTTCGTTCGCTCTTCTCGCTCAGTCGATCTCGTTGAGCTCGTGCTCGATCTCGGCGAACTCGGCCTCTATGGCCTCGAGCTCCGCCTCGTCGCCCTGCATCCTAGGACCGGTGAACCACTTGCGCGCGCCGATCAGCCACCACCCGCCGGCGAACAGCAGCACGACACCGACTGCAACCGGCGCGTAGTTGAAGGTGCTCACCGTCACCGGATAGACCTCGGGAAGCACGAAGAGGATCGTGATCACCGCAGCCCAGGCGACCCCGAGCCAGCCGATCAGCGGGCTCCACCTGCCGAGCTGCCAGGGGCCGGGGGTGAACGAGTCCCCTGCGAGCCGCCTGAGCAGCGTGGGCGTCACGTACGCGATGTACAGCCCGATCGTCGCTATCGAGGTGATCGCACCATAGGCGGTCGGGCTCCACAGGTACGGCACCCCCAGGACGAAGGCGAAGACGACGGCGAACCAGATCGAGTTCGTTGGCGTGCGCGTCCTCGGATTGATGCGGTGCCAGAGCCGGTGCCCCGGCACCGCGCCGTCACGCGAGAAGGCGAAGATCATCCTCGAGTTGGCCGTGACCGACGCCATGCCGCAATAGGCCTGTGCTACGAAGGCGATCACGAGCAGCAGCTCCCCACCGAGACGGCCTATCGAGTCGATCCATATCTGCACCGGGGGAACCCCCGTCGACGAGGTGAGCGAGCTGTCGTAGTTGTGGTAGATGGCGAACGTGATCCCCACTATGAGTATGAAGCCAGCTACGAGCGAGACGAGTATGGAGCTCACGATCCCTCTCGGGCCGCTGACGCTCGCATCGCGCGTCTCCTCGGTCATGTGCGCCGACGCGTCGTATCCGGTGAAGGTGTACTGCGCCATCAGCAAGCCGATCAGGAACACGTACCACGTCGGGCTCCAACCTGTCTTATTGATGAACTTACCGAACACGAAGCCTGCCGACGCATGGTGTGCGGGGAGCACTGCGAGCACGATGACGATGATCGCCACCCCGAAGATATGCCACCAGACGCTCACGTCGGACAGGAAGGCGACCACGCGCACCCCGAAGGTGTTGATCAGCCCGTGGAGAAGGAGGATCGCCGCATAGACGATCACGACGTGGCCGCGGGTCGCGCTGAGCCCTGTGGTGAGGCTCAGGAACGCCGTGAAGAACAGAGCGAACCCGAAATCTATGCCCGCTGTGATAGCCACCTGGCCGAGAAGGTTGAACCAGCCCGTGAACCAGCTCCACGCTGCCCCGTTGCGCTTAGCGAGCTTTGCCGACCAGTAGTACAGCCCGCCGGCCGTCGGGTAGGCGGAGCAGACCTCGGCCATCCCGAGACCGACGACGGTGGTCATTATGCCTACGAGCAACCAACCCCAGACCATGTCGACTGGCCCACCGGTAGTCATCCCGTACCCATAGAGGGTCAGGCACCCCGACAGGATCGAGATGATCGTGAACGACACCGCGAAGTTGGAGAAGCCACCCATCCGGCGGCGCAGCTCCTGGGCATAGCCGAGCGCGTGGAGCTGGGCTACGTCGGGATCGATCGCTGCGGCCGCGGCAGGCCTCCCGGATGAGCCCGGGCCTGGCGAGCCCGGGGGCACTTCCCCAGATGAGCTGGATGGGCCTGCGTCTGTCGACATTCCCCCTCGCTTTCACCGTTCACGACGGCACGAAGCAAAGTTTGATCAAATGACCGGGTGAAGTCAAGGACCGGCCCTCTCTGAGCCTCCGCCACTCCCAGACCGTTCTGCTGCCAGGTGGCTGAGACGTTCCAGGGAGACCCGGGCCCCGGTCCTCACGGTCTGCTCCACCACAGGCGCCAGCAGCACGCCGGCAATGCCACCGGGCGGCTCGTAGGAGATCTCGAGGCTGACCAGGGTCACCCCGCCGGCGCCGCCAGAGAGCGTGAAGCGCAGCGATCGACCGCCGTCGCCACTAGCGCTCCACAGAACCTCTCGGCCGGGATCGACCTCCACCAGCTCGACGATGCTGCGAACCTTGCGGGGACCGAACCTCACCACCGCGTTGAAGCGGGCTCCGGGCCCGCAGCTCCCCGGGTCGACCGGCTCGAGGTCCTCCAGACCCTCTACCAGGGTCGATACCACTCGATAATCTGCCAGATAGCCCGATAGCACCTCCCCGTCCGCGTCTATGCCAGCCGAATCACGCACCCTCACCGTCATGAGCGGCACTCCGAGCATTCACGGCGGCGCATCCGTGAGAAAGGCGCTATCCTGACACGCAAGCGATATATCACAGTGGTGTGCTCTGGTCGCCGATCATGCAATCCCGGGGCGCCATGTAGGGCAACGAGCACGATGCCCTAGGGGCAGGAGAGCGCGCCAGACCGCTCTCGCCACGGTCTGCAACGACAACACGGTCTGCAACGACAACACGGTCTGCAACGAGAGGAGTCATAGGGTGACAAACGGTACCTCCGCCGGCAGCACGCAGGTGGCACGTCCCTCGGTCTCGGTGCTCGACGGCATAGGCGGCACCCCGCTCGTGGAGCTCGAGGAAGGCATCTTCACCAAGCTCGAGTTCCTGAATCCATCGGGCTCTATCAAGGCGCGCATCGCCAAGTACATGATCGAGCGAGCCGAGCAGGAGGGGGTCCTGAAGCCCGGCATGACCATAGTGGAGGCGAGCAGCGGCAATACGGGTAATGCCATGAGCATGGTCGCTGCGGTCAAGGGATACTCGATGCTCGTCGTGATGCCCGAGGGCATGAGCTCGGCCAGGGTGGCCATCTCGCGGTCGTTCGGCGCTGAGGTCCGCGAGGTCGGCTACTTCCATGTGAACGAGGCGCTCCAGCTTGCCAGGGACCTCGGCACCCAACCCGGCTACTGGGCACCGAGCCAGTTCGACTCAGAGTGGAACGTCGACGAGAACCGCACCTGGCTCGGCCCAGAGATCCTCGCCCAGCTCCCTTCAGGCCGCCTGCCGGACGCGCTGGTCATGGGCGTCGGAACCGGCGGCACCCTGATCGGTGTCGGTCAGGCGTTCCGTGCGGTGAACCCGGCGGTGGAGCTCGTCGCGGTGGAGCCCGACGAGTCCCGGACGATCCTGTGCGGGGAGATCGGCCACCACATGATCGAGGGCATATCGGACGGCTTCGTCCCTGGCATATTCGCCCGGCACCGCCAGATGGTCGACCAGACGATGCCCGTGTCGAGCACGGAGGCTCTCGACGAGATGCACCGGTTGGCCCGCACCTACGGCATGCTCGTCGGCCCGAGCTCAGGAGCGCACATGCTCGCCGCCCGCCGCCTGAAGTCCGAACGGCCCGAGCTCCGGACCATAGTGACCCTGCTGTGCGACGAGGGCGAGAAATACTTCGACGAGCACTTCGGCCTGGGAGCGGCTTCTTAGCGAAGCCGGCCCGGCAGCGGCATCGCAGGTCGAGCACTCGGCGCAATCCTTCCCCGACCTGTTCCATCGGGTCGATAGGCACCCTGCCAACAGGATTCTCAAGAATCGAGCAGCAGAACCGACCGATGTGATGTGAAGCGCCGCTTCATCACCCAGCCTGAAGGACGCGTCACTGCGCGGCTGCCCTGGTAGGTGCCTCAGTCGCCGAGGAGCCGCGCCTTGGCGTCATGGATCAGGTCCAGCTTGGCCGGCGTCACCTCGGGCACTGCGAGGCCGAGGCTCCCGATCGTCTCGACCAGTATCCCCGCCACGAGCGCGCGCATGACGTGCTTGTGGTCGGCGGGCACGACGTACCATGGTGCCCAGGGAGTCGACGTCGCGGTGAGCGCCTCTTCGTAGGCCGCCTGGTAGTCGTCCCAGTACCCCCGCTCGGACAGGTCTGCCTCGGAGAACTTCCAGTACTTCGCAGGATTGTCCAGACGCTCGAGGAGACGCTTCTTCTGCTCGCGCTTGGACAGGTGCAAGAAGCACTTGACGATTCGGACCCCACTGCGCTCGAGATGACGCTCGAACGCGTTGATGTCCTCGTAACGCTGCTTCCACAGGGCGGGGGCTGGCTCGGGGTGGCCGGGAAGGTGCTGGGCGGCGAGAAGGTCGGGGTGGACCCGCACGACGATGACGTCCTCGTAGTACGAGCGATTGAAGATGCCTATCCGACCGCTGGCAGGCAGGGATTTCGCGGCCCGCCACAGGAAATCGTGATCGAGCTCCTCGGCCGACGGCTGCTTGAACGACACGACCTCGCAGCCCTGCGGGTTGACGCCCGACATCACGTGCTTGATCGTTCCATCCTTGCCGGCGGCGTCCAGGCCCTGGAGGATCACGAGCACGGCCCAGGTTCCGCTTGCGTACAGGAGCTCCTGGGCTGCGGCGAGCTCCGCGGTGAACCCTCCCAGCTCCTCGTCCAGAAGCTGCCTCCGCTCGGCTTTCGGGAGGGAGCCGCCGGGACCCTCCGGCCTTGCCGCTGGATCGCGTTTGGCGAGCGACGCGGGTTTGCCGGGCGTCACCGCCAGCATGCTCGTGATGGCACCGTCGAGGCTCATCGCGTTCCGAGCACTATCTGAAGGGTCGTCCTTGCACTACCACGGTAGAAGGTCACGACCACCTTCTCTCCGGGCTGGTCCATGCCGAGCGCCCCCGTCAGATCCTCGACGTTCGCCACGGCAGTGCTCCCTATCTGGACGATCACGTCTCCCACGTGGAGACCGGCCTGCCCGGCCGGAGCTCCCGGGACGACGCCGGTCACGAGCGCCCCCGAGGTGGTGGCCAGGTGGTCCTGCCTTGCCAGCGCCGCGGTCACGCTCTCGACCTCCACGCCGAGGAAGGCACCCCCCGGGTGGGCGGGCTGGTTGACAGTCCCGCCGCGCCGCAGAACCGGGATGAGCGGCTTGGCGGTGTTGATCGCTATGGCAAAGCCGATGTCCTGGGCAGGAGCGTTGCCATCGGCGCTGGTCGCGACCGCCGTGTCGATGCCTATCACCTGAGCGTCGGAGTTTACGAGTGGACCGCCCGAGTTTCCGGGATTGATGGCAGCGTCGGTCTGTATGAGCCCCGACAGGTGCTCGGGGGTGTTGGTGAGCGGGTCCTCTGCAGTCAGCTGCCGGTTCTCCGCCGACACGATTCCCTCGGTCACAGTCGGCCCGCCCACCAGGTCCAGGGCGTTTCCGATAGCGAGAACGCTGTCGCCCACGCGCGCCGTGGCCGAGTTGCCGAAGGTCACCGTGGGCAGGCCGCTCACACCCTCGATCTGGATAAGGGCCAGGTCGGTTGCAGGGTCGGTGCCTATCACCTTCGCCTGGCGCACCTCGCTCTGGCCATAGAGGGTGACCGTCACGGTCGACGCACCCGCTACGACGTGGTTATTAGTAAGCACCTCGCCGTTCGGGCTGATGACCATGCCCGTACCGGCACCTATTACGTAGTTGCCCGAGAACGTGCCCTGGGCCGCGAAGCTCTGCGTGGCAATCGAGACCACCGCGGGCAGCACCTTGGCGAGGACCTCTTGGACGTCGGTCGGCCGGACGAGGACGCTGCGGTTGGGAAAGAACTTCTCCACCATCGTTCGCTGGCTTGCGCGTCCTACGGATGCCCCTACCAGGGCTCCGACGAGCGCTCCAACCAGGGCCGCGCTGATGGCGACTCCCAGCCATCCGCGGGCGCTCATCGTCACACGCCTCGCAGGTGCCGGCACGCTCGGCATGTAGCCACCGGGGTAGCCGGGGTAGCCGGGTCCGTTCGGGTAGGAGCCGTAGCCGATGTAGCCGGGGTAGCCGGGTCCGTTCGGGTAGCCCCATCCTCGAGGCGGCGGGGGTGGCTCGCGCGGCGCTCCCGGTGCGGGGGGCTGGCCTCCTGTTGGCTGGCCTCCGGTTGGCTCGTCTACGGGGGGCTGGGGCCGGCCTTGACCGGAATCGTGTGGCTCGTCTGTGGCAGGGTAATACCAGCCGGTCATGGATGCACCTCGATCGAGCCGGCAGGCAAGCCAACAGCGAAGCTCATGGAAGCCGGTAGGGTGACCATTGGCGTTGCCCGAGCCGGCCGCGGTGCCGGCGTCGGCAATGCATGCCCGTAGAGATCGCGCTGGTAAGGTGGGAATGGCAACGGAGGCATCATGGACACCGAGTGGATGAGCAAGGGCAAGTGCAAGGACATGGATCCAGCCGTGTTCTTCCCGAACGATGGCGTCGGCGTGCAGGTCGCCCAGCGGATTTGTGCCGATTGCCCAGTCAAGGCTCCGTGCCTCGAGTACGCGCTGACGAACCGTGTTGACCACGGCGTGTGGGGCGGGACCTCGGAGCGTGAGCGCAGGCGGCTTCTAAGGAAGCGGCGGGCAGTGAGGACACAGGCGTACACGAACTGAACTTACATGCTGCTCGCCGTCCAGGCGGCATGATGGTCGGTGTTCGACTGCTCTCACGACTGAAGCCGTTGGCTTCCCACCCCCGGCCCCATCTCGATGATGAGGCAGCGATGTCGCACTGCCGCTCGGCCTGCAGATCGAGCACCCGACGCAATCCATCTGCCACCTGTTCCGCCAGGTCGACAGGCAGCCCGCCGGCGGGGCCATAGTGCAAAGGAACCTCTGCCGAGGATCGACGCGTCCATCAACTGCCGCTGAGCAGCAATTATCGGAGTGAGTCGGCCTGTGCGCCAAGGCGCTCGCCGAGGCGGTGACGCACTTCACCGGCAGGAGACCGTGGTGGGCGAGGGGGCTCCCGAGGAAGCCACCGACAACCCCCTATAAGGCCACGCTCGCCTCACGACCCATCTCGGTGCGGGTCCTCTGGCGTGGGGCAAGGTGGATCTCGATCTCACCGGGAGCACTGAGCAGAACAACGATGCGATCG
>JAJZJN010000092.1 GCA_021851165.1 Actinomycetes bacterium | reverse complement strand
CTGCCCGACGCTTGTGCCGCAGGGGCCCGCATCGTCTCCGAGGCTCGGGTGGAGCGGATCGTCATGGAATCGAACCGGGCCACCGGCGTGCTCGCACACCGCCGCGACGGATCCACGTTCACCATCTCCGCTCCCCGGGTGGTCGTCGCTGCCGGGACTACCGAGACACCCCCCCTGCTTCGCCGGTCAGGCATCGGGGGTCACCACGAGACAGGGCGCAACCTCGCGTTGCACCCTGCCATCGGGGTGGCAGGGAGATTCGACAAGCCCGTCGTCGCATGGCAGGGGGTCCTCCAGAGCGCTGCTGTGGACGAGTTCCACGAGAGCCATGGAATCCTGGTGGAGGCAACCTCCACCCCGCCCGGCATGGGATCGATGATGCTGCCAGGATACGGGCGCGAGCTGCTCAAGGAGCTGGAAGGGGCCGACCACCTCGCCACGCTGGGAGCCATGGTCGCCGACCTCCCCGCCGGCCGGGTGCTCGGCCGCAGGCGAGCGGTGCTCACCTACAGCCTGACCCGTCGTGACGCCGGGCGACTCGTGGAGTCGATCCGCGTGATGGGCCGGATCCTTCTAGCTGCAGGGGCCACAGAGGTCCTCACCGGCGTCCGCGGCTTCCAACAGGTACGTTCCGAGGCAGAGCTCGACGAAGCTGTCGCTGCATGTGATCCCCGGTCCCTTCACGTCGCTGCCTTCCACCCGGTTGGAACCGTCCGTGCGGGTTCTGATCCGGACCGGTTCCCAGTCGACCAGCATGGCGCGCTGCGATCCGCGACCGGCGTGTGGATAGCAGACGGCTCGGTGCTCCCGACATGTCCCGAAGTCAACCCCCAGGTCACCATCATGGCCTTGGCCCTCGCCATCGCGGAGGGGATCGTCACGAGCACATGATCCACTCCGATCCGGCCAGGGCCGAACGGTCACCCGAACGCACCGCGTCGATCAGGCGCCGGTATGCACCCGCAGCATCGGCCCCCATCGAATCGGTGGCGAGTACCCTGAAGCCTCGCTCGCGGTCGACGCCGTGGATTCCAAAGCGCGGCTCGTAGCTTCCCCACTCGTAGTTGTCCACCAAGGACCAGTGCAGGTAAGCCCCAACCTGCCAGCCGGCATCCATCGCAGCCACAACGGCGGCCAAGTTCTCGCGCAGGTAGCGAATCCTGTCCCATCCGTCTCGTCGCGGAAAGGCGCGGCCATTGCGGACACGGTTGCACAGGCCATTCTCGACCACCCAGACCGGCAGGCCATCCGAGGCATTCGCCCGGCAGTACGCGATCAGGCCTGCGGGGTCGACGACGTCGTCCCACAGCATGCGTGCCGGCTCCCAGGACCTTCCACCAGCCGTCTTGGAGCCGGGAAGCTGGATGTGATGGGACACCACCGGGTCGTAGTAGTCGATCCCCACCATGTCCAGGGCGCGCTCGTGTTCACTGCCGTAGACAGCGTCGAGCGACCGCCCGGGTATGCCGCTGCGCCTAGCCATCACTTCTGAGAGCGAGCTGCCTGCCAGGCCTCGCCGGGAAGGTGCGATCGAGAGACCGAGAGCACCGGCCCCACGCACCAGCGCCTCGATGGGTCCTGCTGAAGCCGTGTCGCGATAGAAGTGGCCTCGGCGCTCTGCCAGCCACGCGCCAAGCTCGTCGCGACTCACGCCTGCGCTGCGGGCTCCCAGGATGTCGACGAGCATCCGGTCCAGCTCGTAGACGCTGCTGGCAGAGTTGTTGGTGGTGACCATCGCGTCCGGCTGCAGCCGGTGGAGAACCCCGTATGCCTTGACGTGGGCGGCCAGGAGGTTGTCCAGAGCACATAGGGCATCGCCGGCTGCCAATCGCCTGCCCGGAGGCATGATCCCGAGGAGGTACGATCCCATTGCGAGAACGTTCATCTCGTTCAGGGTCACCCAGTGCCTGCAGGACGGGGCAAGGTGTGGCACGACCGTATCGACCCATGTCGCGAACCGATCCGAGGATCCGGGTTCCAACCAGAAGTCCTCGCCCAGCCATGCAGGATGGGTGAAGTGGTGGAGGGTGACCAGAGGCGTGATGCCACGCTCGTGGCATGCGGAGAGTATTGCCTGGTAACGATCGAGCGCTGTGCTGTCGATCTCGCCCTCGACGGGCTCGAGTCGCGCCCACTCGACACCCAGCCGCACCATGTTGCAACCCAGGGCCACCACCCGGTCCAGGTGCTCCTCGTAGCGGTTCCAGAAATCGACCGCTACGCCGGAAGGCTCGACCCGCCCGGCACGCTCCCACCACAGCCAGTTGTTGGAAGGTTCGCCCGGACCATTGAATCCTCCTTCCACCTGGAAGCCCGACGTCGCGACTCCGAAATAGAAGCTCTCGGGCACCAGGGGCCGCGACATCTCCCCCGGCGGTGCTGAGCCGACCTTTGCCTTCCTCGCCATGGCCGACAGCATGGCACGCCGTGAGGCACATGGCACTTGTCGAGTGCTCCACGTAAACTGATCGGTAATATGACCATGCCGACCAACGCCTTGTCACAGCGGTGGCGAGGTCAGGCCAATCGCCTGGAGGCCTGGTACGCGACGCTGTCGGATCGCTCGAGTGGCATTGGTCTGTGGGTACACCACGAGATGGTGGCTCCATCGGCCGGCGAGCCCTACGCCCACGGCTGGACGGCATTGTTCCGCCCTTCGCAACCGGTGGTCCTGGAGCGTTTCGGACCATCACCGGCTGGCCCGCATCTGCCCACCGATTCGTATGCACCGTGCAGCGGATCTGCAATAGATCCACCCGGGATCCGCGGATCGGCAGGCCGGTTGGCATGGGACCTCCACTGGGGCACCGCCGCAGTACGTCCCCTGTGGACCTTCCCGTCGTGGGCATGGCAGCGTGAGGTGCTGCCTGCGGCGCAGGTCGTGCCAGTGCCCAACGCCTCGTTTCAGGGGACGATCGCACTGGACGGCGAAACTTTCACCCTCTCTGGGCTCACGAGAGGCAACCTCGCTCACATCTACGGGCACGGAAGTGCCGAGCGGTGGGGATGGCTCCATGCCGACCTCGGCGGAGGCGACGTGCTGGAGATAGTGTCGGCTGTGTCCAGGCGCCCCGCCATGAACCGCCTGCCGCCGCTTGCTTTCATCCAGTTGCGCCTCGGTGAGCACGACTGGCCCCGCGATCCGCTGCTGGCGGCACCGCTGTTCAGGACCCAGCTCGGCCTGCCAAGATGGGAAGTCAGCGGCACGCTCGGGCGCTGGCGGCTGAGAGTCGAGGTGGAGATACCTCCCCAGGGCGCCGTAGAAGTCGGCTACGTTGACCCCGACGGTGCCACGGCCACATGCACCAATTCAGAGATCGCGAATGCCCTGGTGGTGCTCGAGCACCGGCGCAACCACTGGGAGATCGAGCACGAGTGGAGCCTGCGGGGCACCGCGCACTCGGAGATCGGCACCCGGCCATGACGGAGACAGGGGCTGCCATGACAGGCACAGGGACAGGGAGTACGACGGAGACAGGGGCAGGGGCAGGGGCAGGGAGTACGACGGAGACAGGGGCTACCATGACGCGCACGGAGGTGGCGCAGGCCGTCGCGACGGCCCGGGTCGCTGCCACGGCGTGGAGCAGGCTTTCCCCGGCCGACCGAGCCGGCCACATGCTGAGGGTCCGCCGCAAGCTGATCGACCGGATGGACGACGTCGTGGCGACGATCGTGTCGGAGACAGGCAAGGTCGCCACCGAGGCGGTAGTAAACGAAGTCCTCGTCACGTGCGAGCTGATCGGTTGGTACGCGCGCCACGCTCCCAGACTGCTGCGCTCAGAACGTGTGGGTACTGGGCTGCTCGCCCACAAGTCGGCCGAGAAGCGCTACGAGCCTCTGGGCGTCGTGGGAGTGATAAGCCCGTGGAACTACCCCCTAGTCCTGGCAATGGGGCCTGTAGCCACGGCGCTTTTCGCGGGCAACGCCGTGGTCCTCAAGCCGTCGGAGATCACTCCTCGCGTCGGATTGCTGGTCGGCGAGCTGTTCTCCTCGATGGATGAGCACCCGGGCATCGTCCAGGTCGTCACCGGTGGAAGCGAGACCGGGGACGCTCTGGTGCGATCGGGTGCGGACAAGATCGCCTTCACCGGCTCTGTCAGAACCGGCAAGGCCGTCATGCGGGCAGCAGCGGACACCCTGACGCCGGTGCTGCTCGAGCTGGGCGGGAAGGATCCGCTGATCGTGTGCGGGGACGCCGACATCGACCGGGCGGCACGGGCGGCGGTATGGGGGGCCTTCACCAACTGCGGGCAGACCTGCATGGCAACCGAGCGCGTGTATGTCGTCGAGAAGGTCTACCAGGCGTTCGTGGATCGAGTCGTGGAGCTGACCGCCAGGGTCCGCCAAGGGGCTGGAAGCGGATACGACATCGGGGCGGTCACCCATCGCGGGCAGCTGAGCATCATAGACAGACACCTTGCGGACGCCGTCGAGAGGGGGGCAGTCGTCGCTTCTGGCGGGAAGCCCGTCGACGTGGGTGGCCGGCCGTCGTTGGAGCCGACGGTGCTGCTGGAAGTCGACCACTCCATGGCTGTAATGCGTGACGAGACGTTCGGGCCGATCCTGCCGATCATGAAGGTACGCGACGAGCAGGAAGCGCTGGAGCTTGCCAACGACTCACCGTACGGACTCAACGCGTCGGTCTTCGGACGCGATCGTGCAACTGTGGAACGACTCGTATCAGGCCTGCGGTCAGGGAACGTGTGCGTGAACGACGTCATGGTCTCCTACGCCATACCCGCCCTGCCCTTCGGTGGGGCCAAGGAATCCGGCATGGGAAGATCGCACGGCGCGGAAGGGTTACGCGAGTTCACCCAAATCAAGTCGATCGCCAGGGACCGCTTCGGGCTGCATCACGAGCCCCAGTGGCTGCCGCTGCCGCCGAAGCTCGGCTCGGTCATCAAGATTGCCATGCGCCTGCGCTATGCAGATCGTCCCTGGCACCGCCTTCACAGCCAAGGAGACCACAAGTGAGCTTCCTCATCGACCCACCCCTTCTCGTAAGCACCGGTGCCGCTATCGAAGCTAGCGTCCCCGACGAGAAGACAGCCGACCGAATCGAGAAGGCTGTGCTCGTCATATTCCTCGCCACTTCCATCTCGTTGTACCTGAACCTGGGCTGGACCCGGTGGATCTGGCGCATCTGTGGCGCCGAATCAGGCCGGGACTGGATGCTCAACTCTGGCGTATTTCACCTCGACCACCGCAACGCCGGGCCTGGAACCCACCTGGCCGCCGCCGCCACCTTCTTCACATACCCGCTGTGGATGCGACTCGGAAGGCGGCTTGGCGGCAGCCTTGCCATTCGCTCCAGGCTGGCTAACCGCTTGGCCGATAGCTGACGGGCGGCGCCGAGGAGAGCCTCCCCCGGTATACGAGCACGCGACCGGATGGCAGGGACAGCGCTCGAAGCCAAGGCAGCGACAGGCAGGGGGATCTTCTCCAGCCTTCTTGACTGACGTATCAATCTGTAGATTCTGTTAGCCTTGACGAGGTGACAGGCCCCCCAGCCGCCAAGATCCAGCGCACAGCGAGGAGCGTTCGGCGGGCGATAAGCGACGAGGAGAAGAGCGAGCGCCGTAACGAGATACTCGCCGCTGCAAAGATCGTCTTCTCCCTGAAGGGGTACAACGCCACGACCATCGCCGACATAGCACGGGCTGCCGAGCTCTCCTATGGCTCCATCTACTGGTATTTCGACTCCAAGGATGCCCTCTTCCATGCACTCATGGAAAGCCAGGGCCAGGCGTTGCGGGCGCATGTTACCGACGCTCTGACAACTACACCGGGTGACATCGCACCAGACGCCCCTTTCAAGGCAGCGGTTCGGGCAACCTTCGAGTTCTTCGAGGGCGACCGGGCGCTCGTAAAGCTGCTGTTCCGCGATTCATTCGCCCTCGGAGACCGTTTCGAGGAGCACCTCTTCGGGATCTACGAGGGCTTCGTCCGGGACGTCGAGGAGATGGTGACCGAGGCCGAGGCACGCGGCTGGATCATCGATGCACCCCCACGCATGGTGGCTTTCTCGATCGCCGCGCTCATAGGCCAGATCGCCAACAGGAGGCTGGTCACAGACGACGGACTCGATGCCGACGTGGTGGCTGATTTCGTCGTATCGCTGCTTTTGAACGGGCTCCTCCCACGCCAGAAGCGAGAAGCCGGGTGACGCCAGAGGACCGCCTACCGGTGATCGTTGCCACCGGTCAGGCGATAGAGCGCGACGAGGTCGTCTCTGCGCTCGACCTTGCCCTCCGTGCAGCCGAGGTGGCCTTCGAACATGCCCCAGCCCTGCGCGCCAGGATCGACACCGTATCGGTGGTGAACATCCTGTCGAGAAGCGGGCCCGAAGCTGCCAGGCAGATGGCAGGCCGGCTCGGCCTGTCCAGGGCTCGAACCCAGTACACGACCATAGGAGGAAACTCGCCACAATGGCTCGTGAACCGAGCCGCTTCGGCTATTTCGAAGGGGGAAATGGACGCCACTCTCATCGTCGGGGCAGAGGCCCAGCGATCATCGAGAATCCGCCGCAAGCTCGCACAGGCTGAGCAAACCCCACAGGCCGTCAGTGCTCCGGCTGCGACTGGCTCTGTCGCTACCAGCCCCTCCGCCCCCTGCTGCGAGACGATGCCACCTTTCACGACCATCGGGGATCCCAGGGCCGGAGCCGGGCAGGCTGAGCTCGCTGCGGGTCTGGTGGCACCCGTGCATATCTACCCACTGTTCGAGAGCGCGATCGCCCATCGCCTGGGGCATAGCTTTGCCGAGCAGAGGCGCATCCTCGGAGAGCTGATGTCCGGATTCACCAACGTGGCTGCCAAGCATCCCTTCGCCTGGTTTCCCGAAGCCGTGCAACCATCCGATCTCTCCGGGGTGACACCTTCCAACCGCCTCATCGCCGAGCCTTACCCGAAGCGTATGTGCGCTTTTTTGAACGTGGACCAGGGGGCCGCCCTCGTGCTCACCTCCCTCGGCGTCGCCCGGGCCTCAGGTCTCGCCGACGAGGCTGTCTTCTGCTGGTCGGGGGCAGACGCCACTGACGTCTGGTACCCGAGTGAGCGACCCGACCCCGGGCGCTCCCCGGGGATCGCAGCCGCCGCGTCCGCGGCCCTCGATGCTTCCCGGACCGGAGTTGACGACCTCTCGGCTTTCGACTTGTACTCGTGCTTTCCATGCGCCGTCGAGATGGCCGCCGAGGCGATCGGCCTCTCTCTCGACGACCATCGGGGGCTCACCGTGACCGGAGGCCTGCCGTACTTCGGAGGTCCGGGGAACAACTACACGACACACGCCATCGCCACCATGGTCGACCGGCTGCGGGACCAGGGGGGTAGCGGCCTCGTGACGGGGCTCGGCTGGTATGCAACCAAGCATTCGGTCGGGATCTACGGCGCCACCCCGCCAGAAGCCGGCTGGCATTACGGCGACACAGCCCGTGACCAGGCAGCGATCGATGCAAGTGCCGTCGAATGCCTCACAGAGCTCGATGCCGCCACGACGGCCGGCGCCAGCACCGCTCGCATCCAGGCAACAGCCATAGCGTCCACCGTCATGTACGGACCGGAAGGGCACGTCACAGGCGCTCCGATCATAGCCAGGCTCGATGACGGACGGCACGTCGCTGCTGCCGCCGACCCGGACGAGCTGGCGCACCTGGCCGGATACAGCCTCGTTGGCGAATCGGTAGATCTCGAGGGAAACCCGCTACGCTACCGCCCGACAGGCTAGGGTCCCGGAGGATCGATCGTCAGTGTCGACCCCCGCGGTCGCCTCACCACATGAGAGGAGCTCACATGCCCGCCGTAGAGAGAGAGCGTAGAGGCCACGTCGAGATTGTCACCATCAACCGTCCCGAGGCGCGCAACGCCATCAACGGTGAGGTGAGCCAGGCCATGTCAGCCGCCTTCGAGGAGCTCGAGCACGACTCGGATGCCTGGGTCGTCATCCTGACCGGAGCCGGCGACAAGGCATTCTCTGCCGGAATGGACCTGAAGGCCTTCGCAGCAGGTGAGGGTGACGCTATCATTGGGGCGTCCGGTGGTTTCGCCGGGATCACCCAGCGTGATTTCCCGAAACCGATCATCGCCGCAGTAAACGGATCCTGCCTTGCAGGAGGTTGCGAGATCATGCTCGCCTGCGACCTGGTCGTAGCCGTCGAGCACGCCACCTTCGGCATCCCCGAGGCCAAGCGGGGTCTCGTCGCAGGCGCCGGGGGCCTCATCCGCCTGCCCAAGCGCCTCCCCATGGCCATCGCCTTGGAGCTCGGGCTGACCGGCGATCCCATGGACGCCGCCCGGGCGCTCCAGCTGGGCTTGGTCAACAAGGTAGTCCCCGCCTCCGATCTCATGGACGAGGCAGTAGCCCTTGCAGAGTCGATAGCAGCTAACGCCCCCCTTGCCGTGCGCTGGACGAAGAAGGTCATGCGCAAGGCTGCCGACTTGCCCGAGGAGGAGGGCTGGAAGCTGAACACCGAAGCCGTGGCCGCGGTGTTCACATCTGCCGACGCCATGGAGGGACCCGTGGCGTTCGCCGAGAAGCGCAAGCCGAACTGGCAGGGCAAGTAGGATCATCGCCGGTGATGGCCCTCGTGCCCAGCGTGCTGTTCGCTCGTTGACCCAGGAGGTCTAACCTATAGGTGTTGGCTCGCGCACATGCGGCGAGCCGGAAAAGGGAGAGTCCCGTGGACACAGGAATCCTCGCCGATATATTCGGTCCCGACATCATCATCGTGGCCCTCCTGGCCTTGGTGCTGCTCTTCGGAGGCAGCCAGCTTCCCAAGCTCGCCCGGTCGATCGGATCGGCCCAGGCCGAGTTCAAGAAGGGCCTACAGGAAGGCTCGAAGGGTGAAGGGGCCGACAAGGCGACCGACGCCGACGCCGACAAGCCACCCACCTCTTAGTCCCGAGGAGGGTTCGCCGGCAACGAACGAGCAGGTCGGTCGAGGGGTTGAGCGCGCCCCGACAGGGGTTGGCCGGCAGAGACGGTTGCCCTTCGCTCTCCACCAGGGGCTTGAGTACGCGCTTGCGGCACTGCTCGTCGACCTCGGCATCCACAGCGTCCACGGGGGACTGCTGTTCGTCGCTGCCGCGGCATTCGTGATACTCGCTGCGACCGCTCGAGGGCCACTGGGCATCCTGCGGCTGGTAGGCCCCTCCATCCACAAAGCCCTGGATGTCACCGTCCCCGTCCTCATCGGCTTGGCACCAATATGGCCTGCCATGCGACCGGATCTTGGCGACACCATTCTGCTCGAGCTTCTGGTGCTCGTATGGCTCCGGGTCACCACCCTCACGAGCTACCGGGCCCGAACCCGAACTCCTGCGACTGGGGCAAAGCTCTCTGCCCTCCTGGTCACCGGCGATCGGGCAGCACGCATGGGGGCCAGGATTGCCGGCCGCCGGCTCGGTCGCCTGCTAGAACAGGCCAACTTCATATCGCGCGACTGGCGGGACTAGTCTATCGGCCGTGAACACCGAGTCCCCTGGCCCCGCCGCCGAGACCCGATATCCGGCACGCTCGATGCCACGGTGGCTCGCGCCACTCGCCGCGCTCGCCCTGCCGGTGATTCTCGGGAGCTGCAAGCTTCCGACCTTCTTCGGCTACCGAGGCGCCACCAAGCAGGCGCACGACACGCACGTGCTGTACTCGGGCACCTTCATGGCAGCTATCGCAGTCGGGGTCATCGTGGCCTCGCTGATCATCTGGTCCGTGGTGCGCTACCGTCGGCGTTCCGACGAGATGCCGCGGCAGTTCCAGTACCACATCCCCCTCGAGATCACCTACACCGTCATACCGATCATCATCGTCATGATCCTGTTCAGCTTCACCGTCATCACCGAGAACAAGGTCGACGCAGTCGCCCCTCACCCGGCGGTCATGGTACGGGTGACCGCGTTCCAGTGGGGATGGCACTTCGACTACACGGGCCTCCACGTGAACGTCATCGGTGAGACCACCGAAGACCCCGATCCGGTTGGCGTCGGTGGGCCCTGTGCTCCTGCAGTCGACTGCCTTGGGCCGGGGCTCGTCGTCCCTGCCGGCCGGACGACCCGCATCACCCTGGTGTCGGCTGACGTGGTTCACGGCTTCTACGTCCCGTCGTTCAACTTCAGCCGTTACGCTCAGCCGGGCGTCACTAATGTGTTCGCCCTGTCGGTGAAGCACCCCGGCATCTACCGCGGCCAATGCACCCAGCTGTGCGGCCTCTACCATGCGCTCATGTTCTTCCACGTGGTGGCTCTCCCACCAAGCCAGTTCCAGGCCTGGGTGCACTC
>JAJZJN010000091.1 GCA_021851165.1 Actinomycetes bacterium | reverse complement strand
ATGGACCAGGGGCAGATCGCCTGCCTGACTGCCGCTGGCCGGCAGGACCGCCAGGAGGTTGGCTCTCGGTGACCAGGCAAACGCAGCCACCGGGTTTGGTGTCACGATGGTGTTCGCGGCACCGTCCGTGCTGACGACATGAAGATGGCCCGACGATCCGGCATATGCGAGCCAGCGACTGTCCGAGGACCACTGCGGGCCGGACACCGGGTTCGCCACCGACGCCACGGACCGAGGTGAGGCTCCTGGCTCAGCAGCGTGGAGAGCGCCATCGGCGACATATGCCAGCGCACCGGGGAACTGGGTGAGTGCGGCCGTTGGAAGCTCGTTCCCAAGGCGGACCGCGTGGCTGCGCAGCAGGTGGCCGGGCACCACCGCCACAGCAGCGAGCAGCATGGCGGCCACTGCAGCCACCAGAGCCGCAACCGGCAGCATCCCGCGCCAGGCTGCACGCTGCTCCCCGGCAGGGTGCTGACGATAGTCAGCATGCTGGTACCTCGCACCTGGAGAGCGCCTGTGGCCTGGGCGGTGCCCGTATCCTGGGCGGTGGCGCCTCGACCAGCGTGACCGGCGGGACCTGATCGCAGGGAGGCTTCGCTCACGCTGGGCGATCCGCGAGGGAGTCGGAACCGGAAGCTCGTCGGCAAGACGGCGCAGGTCGCGGCGTACCTTGCGCTCGAACAGTTCGTCGGTCATGGCTCCAGCATCTCCCGCAGCCGCTCCAGGCCACGGTGCGACAGCGACTTGACCGTGCCTGGGCGGCAACGAAGCACGTCGGCTATCTCCAGCTCGGTCAGATCTGCGTAGTAGCGAAGCACCAGCACCGCTCGCTGGCGGCTCGGCAGCAGCGCCAACACATCGGCCAGCTCGCGCAGGTCAGGATCAACCGACACGGGCAAACCATCGGCCTGGCGCCGGCGAGCAAGCATCCTGCGGCGGTGGTAGCTGCGGCTACCGTTCACGACCGCTGTGCGCAGGTAGGCAGCCGGGTTGTCTACCCAGCCAAGAGCATCTCTGGAAAAGACGAAGGCATCTTGGACTATCTCCTCTGCCACCGCCAACGACCCGGTTAGAAGGGCTGCCAACTTGACCAACGGCAGGAAACGCTCCCCGTACAGCTCATCGAACCCGGCTGGCCAATCATCGGTCGCAGCCCCACTCCGGCTGTTCACCGACCCCCCAGTCCGGTTGTCAACCCGGCTCTCGGCCCATGTCCTCACTCGATCGACACTCGTCGAGGAGTCATCGCCACTACTCGGGATATCGCCGCCCATATACACATAACGACGCACACCAGGGCTGTGAGGTTCCCACAACCGTAGGACAACCGCGACCCGGGCACGGCATCTCCATGACCGCTCTCAGCAGCGGAGCTGCCAGAAGCACCATAACCACCAAAACCGCGAGAAGCACCGGCCATCATCTGCACAGCGCGAAGCGTCCGGCGCCATACCCACCTAGCGGTTCATGGGAGCACTAGGCCTGCAAGATCCACATCCAGGTCCTCGAGCTCCGATGGATCTACGGGCCTCCTGGAACGGACCAGTCCTTCGAGGGCCTCGCCCGCATCCCAGATGTTCAGGTTCATTGCAGCTGCCACGCGCCCGTGGCGCATCCAGAAGACAATCAGCTCGCCGTTGCCGGGATCTCCCCGGAACACAACGCGATCCCACGTCGGAGCCCATCCACGATACTCCATCCCGAGGTCGTACTGATCGGAGAAAAAATACGGAACCTTGTCGTAGACCGTCGGCTCGCCGAGCATGCTCCGCGCCGCGGCTGGGCCTTGGTTGAGGGCCGCGGACCAGTGCTCGAGGCGTATACGGGTGCCGTAGAGGGGATGGAAGGCGTTGGCAACGTCTCCTGCCGCGTAGATCCCTGGCGCGCTGGTTGCGAGGTGCTCGTCGACGACGATCCCGTCGTCGACTGCGAGCCCGGCAGACTCGGCAAGCTCCGTGCGCGGGGTCACCCCCACTCCGATGACCACCACCTCTGCGGCAAGCACCCGGCCATCGGTCAACCAGACCTCTTCCACCCTGTCCCCACCGCGGAAGGATTCGACGGCGACGCCGAAGTGCATCTCGACGCCGTGGGCAGCATGCAGGTCACGGTAGATCGCCCCGACCTCGAGACCGAGCACACGCTCGAGAGGCACCGAGGCCATCTCCACCATCGCGACCTCAGCACCCAGCTGGCGGGCCGAAGCAGCGACCTCAGCGCCTATCCACCCTGCCCCGACAACGACTACCCGGGTCCCCGGCGTTATGGCCTGGCGAATCCTATCGGCATCACTCAGAGTGCGCAGGCGATGCACCCCAGGGAGATCCGCCCCTGCAACGTCCAGGCGCCGGGGCTCGGCTCCCGTCGCGAGCAGGAGGCGATCGTAAGCAATGCGCTCACCTGAGTCCACGAGCACCTCGGATGCCCCCACGTCCACGACCCGCGCCCGTGTCGAGGTTCGCAGCTCAATGGCATGCGCCGCGTAGAAGTCCTCGGCTCGCACTGCAGCTGCCTCGAAGTCCTTCTCGCCACGTAGGTACTCCTTGGACAGCGGTGGCCGCTCATAGGGACGGACGCTCTCTTCGCCCAGAAGCAGCACCCGGCCATCGAACCCCTCCGCGCGAATCGTCTCGGCGGCCTTGGCTCCCGCCAGTCCCGCACCCACGATGACGAATGTCCCACTCGGCGCCACGTCTCCCCCTCCGGTTCGGCATATACAACTTTTAACATGGTCCCAGACGGCCGGGCATCATGCCCCGCTCTCCGCTCCGGGAATCCCTACCCAGGGCACGCCATTCTGCGAGCTGCAACGGCTGGTTGGGGCGAGTAGGCCTGGCACCTACACGGGGGAGCCATCTGGGCACCACGGATTCGCCGGGACGTCCACGCACGGGTTGGGCATCGTAGGAAGGTTGCTCGGCACCGGCATCATGATCGGCGAGGAGCTCGACGGCGTGGGGTACTTGTCACCCGTGCATGTCACCCCGAAACTCGACGCAAAGCCGGTGTCGCATAGAACCTGATCGAACAGCGGCCCGCCGGTATTGCCTGAGGTGGTAACAGCCCCACAGGTGGGCTGGGCCTGCTCGAGGTCAGCCGGCGCACTGCCGTTGGGATAGACGTTCCCGGCGTAGCAGTTCTGCGGCTCTCCGCCGAAGAGGGTGATCTGGCCGAAGTCGCTGTTGGAGGGATTCCCGAAGTACCCGTCATTGACGTAAGTATTGTTCAACAGCGCATCCCCTTCCGGGTCGTAGATGCAGTCGCCCAGAGCAAGATGCCCTCCCGAGCCCGTGCAAACACCAGGTGCCCCGACATTCGTGTCCGGATACGGCACGAAGAGGGTTCCCCAGGCACCGTTGTTTGCAAAGACGTTGTCCATGACCGTGTCGTTTCGCGCCCCTGATACCGTCATGCCGGTACCGGTCGGCTGTCCAACGGCGCCGTAGCCAGGAGCATTTGGATTGTTGTTGTTGTGGACGTCGTTGTGCATGAACACCCAACACGAGTGTGTGTGGGTGATGGCACTGACGCCGCCGTCCGGGCAGTCGCCATTCTGTGGAGGCGGAGGATCGCCTACGCTCTGCGTGTTCGTGTCGAATCCGTCCTCGTTGTTGTCGAACTGCGAGTGGTCGATTACCAGCGTGCCGCCGGAGTTCGTGCCGGAATAGCCCAGAGCGTTGTTCTCCATCCAGGCATTGTGAACCCACCCGTCGCACACCTGCTGGCACGCCCCTATGTACATACCAGAGTCATTGAAGTTGTTGGCATATACCTGGTTCCAGACACCGGGGCCAGCCGCCGACCCGGCAAAGATCCCGTAGTTGCCACTTACTTTGACACCACCTACCGTCCCGTCATAGGTGTCAGTAGCTGTCAGGTAGCTTCCCGAATAACCGGACATCCCGATCCTTCCCGATTCCCAGCCGCCGTTCCAGAAGATCTCGTTACCGCTTCCGGTCGTCGTGTTCTCGTAGTTGCACACGGTGAGGTTCTGGATGGTGACGTTGTCGGCCTTCCACACCACTATGCCGTTTTGCCCTACCGGACCGCTGATCCCGGGCACGACGGGACCGGGATTCTGCAGGGCGGGATCGTTTGTGCACGGAGTTGCCGATCCGGGCTTCGTTCCGTCCACGAAGACCGTATTGCGGTCCATTCCCCTGAGATGGATGTCCGGAGTGGATATCTCAACCCCCCCATACCACCCATCGTTCACATCGGCCTGGGTCGGAGGCGAGGTCATATCCGTATCTTCGTGGTAGTCACCCGGCGCGATAAGTATCCAGTCTCCCGGCTTGGCTGCATTGACCGCAGCCTGGATGGTCGAGAACTCCCCGGCATGCCCGTCGAATGTCCCGACGAGCAGCACCCTGCCACCGACAGTCGGGCCAACCGCCGCCATGCCGACCACCGGAGCGTCAAGGTGGGTTCCTGCCATCGAGCCACGAAAGCCTGCATCCCCGAAGGAGAACACACCGCCGTCGGCTGCTACCAGCCAGTAGCCGTTGCCGGTGGGCGTGGCCGCCATCCCGACTACCGGAGCGTCAAGGTGGGTTCCTGCCATCGAGCCGTGGTACCCAGCAGCGCCGAAGGAGAACACACCGCCGTCCGCGCCCGGCGACCAGTAACCCACAGGAGCAGGCACCTGGGAACCGCGCGACGCTGGTGGCACCGACGCGATCGAGGACGAGGTCGTGGTGGAGGAAGCAGCCGAGGCCGGCAGCGGATCGAGCATCACTCCCGCCAACATCGCCACCACCAGTGATGCAGCAGAAAGCACGGTCAACCTGCGAGCCCACCACCCCATGCCCAGACCTCCCCTTCTGCGCGCGCTCGTCGCCGGTCGGAAGACTCGTCGACGACCTCCCCTGCACTCCTTCCTAGCCTCACAGAGAGATACTTGCAAGCTGCACCATATTGCGCAGCGGCTTGACGGTCTACCCACCGGCTCGCGACTCGACAGGTGAGCAACTGATCCAGGATCACCTCCCGCCGCAATCTCGGCCCACTGCCGTCCGGAACGCACCGAAAGCCGGCTTCGGCAAGAAGTTCGCGTGCATGAGCCCGAAGTCGAGCGAGCTCCCACCTGCCGCTCCCGCAGTATCTACAAGGTCGTACCACTGGAGGAATGTCACGTTGTCGCGTGCTGCTACCTTGCAGACACCCCGCGTCAGAGCAGTGACAAGCTTGGCCTGCTCGGCATCGGAACGCAACGGCGCCAGCGTTGCCCAGCCGATCTCCGACATGCCCAGTGGAGTCCTGAAGCCCAGACCGGCCAGTGGCATGAGCTCACTTCGAACGGTCGAGAGGATATGCATCATCTCCCTGCTCGCGCCGGCGGCCGGATCGGTGGGATCGAGGAGGGTCGACACCGGGGGGTAGTAGGTGCCTGGGTAGGCATCGACGCCCACCCAGTTCACATCTGCCGCGAAACGGCGTCCACCGAGCACTCCGAGGCGTGCCCACCAGGCGCGATCGAGAGCCGGGCCGAACGAGTAGAACCAGTTGAACCCGAGTGAGGCGTGCGAGCCCACCTTCGCCCTCTCTGTGGCCCCCGCCTCGATGCCCGCCACGAGAGCACTCTCCGCGTGGCGGTAGGCACCATCGGAGGCCCCCGGGTTCACAGGGGAGTTGGCTTCGTTCGTCACCTGAAAAGCTGCGACGGCCGGCTGGTCGGCATAGTGAGCGACCATCGACTCGACGAATGATGCAAATCCGGCCACATCGCCGTTGTGACCGGGCGGGGGCACGTAGCGCAGGGCTAGGTCGATCTCCAAGCCACGCGCACTGTACCTGGCTATCTCGCTGTCGAGCGCCGGAAGTGAGCCCGGGTAGTCGGCCCAGTTGGTGTAAAGATGAACGAGGAACGGCCTGCCCTGGGCCAGCATCCCGACAGCATCGAGGGTCGGTGCCCACTGGCCGGTGGTGGGGAGCTGGGGCGGGATGACGCCGAAGGTCAGCAGCGGCCGCCTATGACCGGGGGCCGATGAGCCGGCAGGAGACGGGCCGGGGGCGCTACAACGACCAGCTGTGATCGTCACATCGACGGTCATCGCGCCCGGGACGGCTCTCAGGGCCAAATGCGAGGCACCAGGTGCCGAGACTACCTGGGCCCCCCGTACCCTGGCGCAATATCCGGATCGGTAGTGGATGCCCACCGGCACGAAGACCACGGTCGGCTGATGGATCGAGGGATCTACGTGGTAACTCAGATGGAAAGTGTCATCGGCCGCGCTGTAGCTCATATACGTCGGGGTACCTGCGACTGCCTGGGCGTAAGGTTGCGACAATATGGCGGCCTTCGCCGTATCGACAACCGGATCGCCGGTCGCCGGGTCGGTACCCGCGAGCGCCTCAGCGGAGTTGCCCGTAGGGTCGCCATAGTACTTCCACTGCCAGTATGACCATCCGACGAGATGGTGATCGGCAAGAGCAACCATATTCGCCAGGTCGGAGTTGGCGGGCTCGGCACCGAACTCGCTCATGAACCACGCGGGGCCACCGGGATTGGCCGCGTCAGAGGCTCGAGAGCGTGCACCTGCCTGTGACGTGAAGGTCTGCTGCTCCTCTACGGGACATCCGGCCGAGACATCCTGAAGCTGGGCGACCGACTGGGTGATGCAGTAATCGTGAAAGTCGAGCACGAGGTGGTGGTAGGGCATGGGCCCGATCCAATCCACATTCCCCCAGTCACTCGACACGTCGGGCTCGTAGAAGATGGGGTGGCTCGGATCCACGGAGCGGATGGTGGGAATCACGCCCTGACGGGGATCATCGGGTGGGCACACCAGCGGCACAGGGCTACCCGAGAGCCGACCTGGGTGCTCTGTGCCCGTGTAGAAGCACTCCAGACGAGCATCAAAGGTAGCTGTTCCTGGACCACCCAGAGAAGCCACGCTCGAGAACGGCTCGTTGAACAGGTCGTAGCCCAGGACATCGGGGTTGCCGGCAAAACGCCGGGCAACCGCTCTCCACGCGCGGTCGTAGTTGCCCTGGAGGTTGCCCACCACGTTGTTGTTCCAGAAATGGCTGTATGCAGCGGCTACCGCTGGCTCGGTATAGTTGGCGACCCAGTTCCCCGTGTTCGTCGGAGGAATACCGTTCGTGCACACGGCCCAGCTCGGCGCACCCTCGCCCGCAAAGGCCTGGTTGTACACATCCTGGTGCATATCCAGAAGCGTGAATATCCCGTACCGGCCAAGGAGGTCGACCGTATGCTGCACCTTCGAGAGGTAGGCGTCCGCCGTCGCCTGATTCCACTGGTGCGCGTGACCCGGTGAGCCTGGTGCGCAGATCCCAGGGCTGTTCGGCGGCAGGCCACCAGGCTCGATCCCCTGCCATAGGATCCCGAGGCGCACCACGTCGAATCCCAACGCAGCAATGGCTCTGGCGTCCGCGGATGTAAAGCTCCATGCCATCCCGGGCGCTGCGTAGAGCTCATAAGGAGGGCGCTTGTAGACGGCGTTCACCCCGTGAAGGATCACCGCACGCCCGTAGGCATCACGTAAGAATGGCCCGCCCTGAGAGCGGATGGGTCCCACTGGTCCGCAAGCCGCGCTTGCCGCAGTCACGCCAGGCGAGCAGGTCGTGGCTTTCCTGGCAGCGCTGCTGGCACCGAGGCCCCGAGCGCTAAGCGCCGACACCGGCTGCGTCATGGCGATCACGGCCAGGATCCCCATGGCCACGAATACCGCTATACGGAACAACGGCGTTCGCTCCATCGTGCCCCTACCCACGCTGCCACCGAGCGATTCCACACACCGCCCTGACTTCGCCGAGACATCCCTTCTGGACGGGACATCGAACAGGCAATCGCGCGCGTCGGCGATCCTTCAACCAAGAGAAAACCCTCACACAGCGATAACGGCCTACCGTGCCAACCTTGCGCTTTCGATCAGGAGCACCTAACGCCAAGGCCACATCACCAAGTGGTCGCCAGCCTCGACCGGCCAGCTCGGCCCACGGTGTAACACCGTTGCCATCGCGACCTGCGCCTGGGAACAGGACTGTGCGGCCTGCGCCGTGCGGCCTGCGCCGCTGTGCTCTAACGCCTGGCCGTCCCGTGGAGCTCGGCAACCCTCCAACGCAGTAGCCACGACTCAGCCAGGCGAACGAGCCATGACACGATCAGAGCGACGATCACTAGCAGGAGAAGCCCGCCGAAGAAGGCGTCGATGTCGAAGCTTCCCATCTGCACGGCAAGATACCCGCCAAGGCCCTGGCTGCCGCTAAGCATCTCGCCTACGACGGCGCCGATGAAGGCATAGGTGAGGTCCAGCTGCAATCCGGCGAAGATGGCCGGGACGGCGGCTGGGAGGACGAAGGTGCGAAACCGCCTCCAACGACCGGCGCCAAGCACCCGCGCGAGAAGCAGCGTGTCACGGTCGACCGAGCGCACGCCGGCGTAGGTGTTGATTGCCACGATGAAGAAGCCGAGACTGACTACCAACACGATGCGGCTCAGAGACCCCAGACCGAACCACAGTACGAACAGTGGCGCAAGAGCGATGCGTGGAAGCGTGTTGAACCCGGTCATGAAAGGCCGGGTGGCATCGTCTATCAGGGGGAACTCCGCAAGCACGATGCCAGCGGCTACGCCCAGCACGGCGGCTATGGCGAAACCGACGAACGTCTCGAACAGCGTCGTAGCAGTAAGCGGCAAAAGCGTGCCGTTGGTAAGGCCGTGCCAGAAGCTCGGAATGAAACGCGATGGAGCGCTGGTGAAAGCTGGCGAAAGCCATCCGAGCTCGGTGCTCAGCTGCCACCCTCCGAATAACACAAGGAGTAAACCGAGCTGGATGGCACGCACCTGAAGGCCGCGCCGGCCAAGCGACCGCGACCTGGGCCTGCGGCTGCGGCTGGCGGCTCTCGTAGCAGCCGGTGCGCTCAGTGCTGCGCCCACAGCGGCGATCCTTCTCGCTCGACCGAGCCGGCCGGCAGGATTCCCTCAGCGCTCTCCACGACCTCCTGGCGGAGCTCTTCCCACAGCTGGTCGAATACCCGGTGGTACTCCGCATCGTCCTGCAGAGCCATCGGCGACCTGGGCCTTGGTATGTCCACCGTCACCACCCGCTTGATCCGACCGGGCCTTCGCGTCATGAGAACCACCCGATCGGCCATGGCCACAGCCTCGCCGAGATCATGGGTGATAAGCACCACCGTCGATCCGAGGCCGCCCCACAGCTCCGAGAAGGTTTCCTGAAGGAGCAACTTGGTATGGGCATCGAGCGCAGAGAACGGCTCGTCCAGGAACAGCACGGAGGGATGGGCAACCAACGTGCGGGCAATCGCCACACGTTGCCGCATCCCCTGGGAGAGCTGCGCCGGATAACGATCCTCGAAACCAGCCAGGCCTACCTGGCCAAGCAGGCGCGCCGCAGCGTCGCGTCGCTCCGCCCGTCCCACGCCGCGCAACTCGAGCGCTAGCTCGGCATTGCCCAGAACGGTCCGCCACGGGAGCAGCGCGTCACGTGCAAACAGGTAGCCGAGATCGGGCATGCCTGCCACCGGTGGTGCTCCACGCAGCTCTACGGACCCCACCGATGGGTGGTCAAGACCGCTCATCAAGTTGAGCAGGGTTGTCTTGCCGCAGCCGCTTGGACCGACAATCGCCACGAACTCGCCCGATCGCACCTCGAGGTCTATATCGCCGAGCACGCTCAGGTCACCGACCGCGCCTGGAAAGACGTGCGATACTCCGACGACCGACAGCACCACCTCGCCTCCACCGCCCGCTCCTGGCCCCGGGGCTGGCCCGGGAACGCCAGGACCTCGTAGCCGAGCACTCACCGGTTTGTCACCTTGGTTGCAGCATCGACACGAGCCTCCACCGCCGCCTGGGTAGCCGGCACGGAAGGCAGCACCTGGCTCGACGCCGGGATTGCCTTGCTCAGCAGCCCAGCCGACACCCAGAACTTGCTGAACATCCTGGCCGAGGCCGGTGGATAGTACGCCTCGATGTCACCCAGCATCTGGTGGACGAACGGTGCCACCTCCGCTCCCTTCACAACGCTCGGAAGCTGCTGGCCCTGCTCCAGGAGCGCCTCGACTCTGGCAAAGCTGGCCGGCTGGTGCATCCATACGTCCGCTTCCAACAACGCAAGCTGGACGCTGGCGGCCGCGTTCGGGTTCGCCTTCGCCCAGGAAGTCCTCACCCACAGAGCCCCCGACGGCCGACCCACCAATGAGCGGATTGCTGGAGGAAGCCCCTGGGGATCAGCCGCCGGGTCGAAGAGCATGGATGCATGGAATAGATGGGTCAGCACAAAGGCGG
>JAJZJN010000090.1 GCA_021851165.1 Actinomycetes bacterium | reverse complement strand
CGGGTGCGCATCGCGCGTTCCGGTAATGGAAGGGCGCGCTGTTGAGGTGGGGGGCATCCCTTCGATGCGGCGCCGGGATGACGAAGGGGAGGTTGCCGTCATGCAATCACGTCGAAAGCGCCGTCTAAGGCTTTTCGCGGGGGTGAGTGTCGTGTCGCTGCTGGCAGGACTGCTCGGTATGGTGGGATTGGCTGCCATACCTGGCACTGCCTTTGCGGACACGCCGGGATTCACGGTGAGTTGCACCGGGGTGCCCGTCGTCGGGACGCTCACTCTCTCGGGTACCGTCATAACGGGTTCGATAAACCCGGACCCGGTACCTGCAAGCGGAAGCTTCGCTGTGAGCAACTTCGGGCTCGACCTGAGCGTTCCGGCATCACTGGCCAGCCTCGCTGCCGGTAAGACGATAGCCGTCACGGTAAACGGCGGAGTGGACGTCTCCGGTGGGGCCCCGACCACTGCAAGCGCTACGTTCACCGGGTCGGAGACCATTCCGAGCTCGGTGCCGTCGAGCGGCCTGGCACTGACGCTACCTGGCACGCTGTCGCCGTCGAGCTTCACGGCTGCGAGCACCGGCACGGTGACCGTGTCGTCCACGACCAGCCCAACGACTTCAATCACGCTAGCGGGCACCGCAATCGGGACCTTCGATTGCACCGAGCCGGCAGAGACGATCGCAAGCGCCCCTATAAAGGTGCTGCCGACCGCTGTGGCCAGCCCATCGTCTGCAAGCCCGCCTACCACGGTGAGCGTGTCGGGCATCAACTGGCCGTCCAGCACCAAGGGCACCTTGGCGTGGACATCCGGAACGGACACCGGGACATTTACGGTGAGCTCGAGTGGCGACATGACAGGTACGATCCCTCTGACCTCGAAGGAGCAGGGAACGGCCACCACGCCGTTCTCCGATCCGATCATCGCCACTGACTCGACGGTGACGAGTGACACCGCATCGGCGCCATTTACCGTGGTCCCGGTGGTGGCACTACCCACCTTCTGTGAGACGGGCGGGAGCACCGCGAAGACAGAGACCGGATCGTGCACCACGAAGCAGCAGATCTCGACGACGGTCGGGGGAACCGTCCTTTCGATCAGCGAATCCGCGGCTGACGTGACTCTCTCTGGGATAACACTGGGCAACCCGACGGCTACTACGACAGCAGTGCCCGCCGCAGTCCAGTTCAAGTCGACATACGACTACTCGTGCATCGCTCCGGTCCTGGGCGCCATCAGCCTGCCGGTCACCGTGACAGGCAGCGTGGACCCGGTGGTGAGCAGCGGGCAGAAGTTCGACCTGCAGGGTGTCCAGACCTCGACCACGATTCCGGCGAGCCTGGTGAACACCGCACTGTTCTTCGGGTTGAAGACGCTGTCGGGGACGGTGACCACGTTCAACCTGCACGTCTCAGGGGCGAGCCCGGCACTGTACAACGCTGCGGGGACTGGCCTTGCCTTCGGTCCGGTGACGTTGACAGCGAACACACCGGTCACGCTGACCCTGCCGGCAACAGCAGCAGATCTAGGCCCCTTCCAGGCGACGGGAGGCCTCGTGACCTTCACGCCGGGAAGCCTGGACCTGACTGCAATCGTTGGCATCGTGTGCACTCCTCCGTTGCAGCCACAGCCCCTGGCGACAACCTCGCCTCTGAACGACGAGCAGTTCCTCCAGGCTACGGGCCATCTAAACCCGATCACGGTGATGGACGACCGCGGGACACTCTCGGGCTGGACCGTAACGGGGCAGCTGGAGTCCAACTTCGTCGACACCAACCCACCTGCTACGGCCCCTGCGCAGGACACCGTGATCCCGGCCGACTTCCTTACGTGGTACCCCTCCGTGGCGCTGGCTACTCCCGGAGAGTTGCCGAACGCCAATGCCAACGCGGCCGGCTGCCCGACCCAATCGAGTCCACCGAACACTTACCCGACGGATTGCACCGGCCCGAGCGGCTTGCCGTCCTCGACCGGCAAGGCCGGCGGCGCAGGTGTCAACGGCACGGGTGGCGGCACCGGTAAGGGTGGTGGAACTGGTGGGGTGACCGACGAGCCATCCGAGGCGATAGCCGGACCGGCGGCTGCGCTGCAGAACCTACATGGCAGCGCCGACGTGCTGTGCACGACGAAGGGCGGGTCCAACGGACCTGACGGTGGAGGTGGTGGTTTCGTGTGTAGCGCGGGGCTGTCTTTGGCAGTGCCGCCTTACGTGGCCCAGGGAACCTACCAGGCCACGATCGACATAGTGGTGACCGGGCTATAGCCGCACGGCTCGGTGTACTACACGGCATCGCCCTCGAGCCGTTCGCCCTCGAGGGGCGGGTTTCTCGGGGACAGCGGTCCGTGGGAACGCTGGAACGCGATACGGAGGGTGGGAAAACCCACCCTCCGTATCGCCGGCTCAGACCAGGTGTGTAGAGCAAGGGGGGTGACAAGCGATGGCAGCCGGCCGGATTGGCAGCAATGCCAAGCCTTCGGGGGGTTCGAGGCGCCCGGTGCATCCAGTGGTGCGTTGGGCGATCAGCGTGATCGTGGGGATGGTTCCGCTGCTGGTCGGGATCGCAGCCAGCTCACAACCGGCCGGCGCGGTCTCGGTCGGTCCGTTCTCGATAGAGCCGGCGCGGACGCCGGGAGCGTTGTTCGGTCGCCCGGACTTCAACTACGACGTCGTGCCGGGCCAGACGATCCACGACGCGGTGGTGTTGAGCAACACCACGAGCGCTCCGGAGGATTTCAGGGTCTGGGCAGCTGATGCTTACAACACCGCCGTAGGAGGGGGATTCGCCATACGACCGATGACATGGGTGAACCACGGTGTCGGTGCCTGGATCCAGCTTCCGCTCAGTCGGGACAGCATCTACCAGCTGCCCGGCAACACGGCAGTGACGCTCAACTTGACCCTGACGATTCCTCCTGATGCCACCCCAGGTGTCCATGCTGGGGGAATAGTCGCACTGGAGATACCTCCCGGCACCTCGCCCAGGGGATACGGGCACGTGAACGTCCATCTTGGTGTGGCAACAGCAGTATTCGTCCATGTGCAGGGGGCAGCGAAGGCGGGGGCGGCTCTGGGGGGAGTCCAGGTCCAGGCATCGGTGCCTCCCCTGGCGTTCGTGAGCGGGTCGAGCGAGGCCCACGTGAGCTTCCAGCTCGAGAACACTGGCAACACCGTGCTCAACGGCATGGCACGAGCAACCGTGACCAACATTTTCGGTCAGACGGTGAAGGTCTTCCCGGCAGTGCCCGTGAACGACTTCTTGCCCGGTCAGCACTTCACGATCAAGGAGCCCACATGGAGGCCGCTGCCGGTGGTGGGCCCCGAGCAGCTTCGGGTGGCTTTCGACTCCCGCGGCCTGGATCCGGTCATAGGGTCGTCGAGCTTCTGGATAGTCCCATGGCTACTGGTGCTCATCTTCGCTCTGGCCGTAATAATGCTCGTGCTCGGAGTCTGGTGGAGAGGCCGGGACCGGCACCAGGAGGATCACGGCGGGACGGGGATTCCCGGGATGCCTGCTCCAGATCCTGGTGCAGGCGGGCCACCTGCGCCTGCGCCGGCTGGCTTGCCTGGTCCAGGAGACCAGGACCTCGTCGTATCCGGGCCTGCGGTGGGCCCCGCTTCGTGAGGTGACCCTGTGCGGAGGCTCGGGGAGCGACCAAGACTGCGTCCACGAACCCTAGGTGAGCGCAGGCCATTGGGTGGACAGGCCCGACGGTGCCTCGAGCGCATCCGAGCTGGGCGCCATGGCGACCGAGCCCATGTCCTACGACCGGTGGCTGCAGCCCTGATCGTCGTCGTTTGCGTGGCCGGAGTGGTGGCTCGAAGCGAACCGGCCGGAGCCGGCGAGCTCGTCGAGATCTCCCCGGCGAGTACGTTTCCAGGCTCGAGCGTTGCGGTCCGTGCGGCCGGCTTGCCTCCTGGGCTGGAATGGCTGGTGATGGTCTGTGGGGACGGGGGATTGGGTGGGACGTCGGACTGCAATCCCGAGACGACTGTGGCCGCGAGCTCATCGCCTGATCACACGGTGGCGAGCACGGCACCCGGCTCTTTCGATGTGTTGGTGTCAGTCGCGCTCCCCCCGGTGCCCTGCCCCTGCGTAGTCGCGGCCTTTCCTGTGGGAGCTTCCCACCAAGCTCTCGCCCCCGCACCTGACGGCTCGGATGCCACGGAGGTGTTCGCCTCGATCACGATCTATGGGGCGAGCTCGGGGCCTGTGATCCCGAGTCCTGCAGTGCCCCATGAGCTCCGTCTCGGCGTGAGGGGGGCGGTGCTGATAGATCGCCAGACATTCTGGCAGGACCTCGCGGAGTGGTTCGGTGGTCCTGCCCGGCGCACCGTCGTCTTCCGCCTGTCGAACACCACGTCACTTGCCCCGGGCACGGTGCCGCTGGCAATGCTCGCAGGCAATGGACCGCCATACCGCCATCTAATGGTGGCAGAGCCTGTACGGGCACCTGGGCCGCATACGACGGAGCAGCTGGCGCTACCGGTCGTTTTCCCGGCATTCTGGGTAGGGCGGGTGCATGTGGTGGGTCAGGTCGGCTATGCCGGCAGCACGGCGCCCTTCCAGGCCACGATTATCCTGGTCCCATGGCTGCTGTTCATCCTCGGGGGCTTGGTGGTGCTTGGAACGACATCGCTGGTGGCAATCATGGCCATCGTGCGATTGCGGTCCGGCCATGCGCGAAGGCATGGCTCTGTGGCAGGGCCAACTGGTGGGCAGATGGCAGAGTGCCGGGCCGTTGACCCACCTTCTGGTTACCAACGACTTCCCTCCGAAGGTCGGGGGGATCCAGGCGTACCTCTGGGAGCTGTGGAGCCGCCTGGATCCTGAGGAGCTGGTGGTGCTGACCGCGGCATCCGATGCGTCCGCTGCGTCCTTCGATGCCCGCCAGGCACGGCGAGGTATGCGGATCGAGCGTGAGCAACGCAAGGCGCTGCTCCCGTCGCCCTCGCTTGCAGGGCGGGTCCGCGATCTGGCAAGTGAGAGCGGAGCCTCGCTGGTGGTGATCGATCCCGCCTTTCCTCTAGGCATGATGGGGCCGTCGCTCGGGCTGGCGTACGCGGTGGTCCTACATGGAGCAGAGGTGACAGTGCCCGGTCATCTACCGGCTGCCCGCCAGGCCCTAGGACATGTGCTCTCTCATGCGCGGCTTGTCGTCAGCGCCGGAAGCTATCCCGAGCACCAGGCACGCCGGGTTGCCGGTAGGCGAATGCCGGCCAGCGTTGTCATACCACCCGGTGTCGACACCAGACGCTTCGTCCCACTCGACCCCGACGCCAAGGCTCCGGCCAGGACAGCCCTCGGCCTACCTGCCGAAGGGCCACTCGTGGTGAGCGTGAGCCGGCTGGTTCCTCGCAAGGGCATGGATGTACTCATACGAGCGGCGGCTTCGCTCCTCCCGTCGTTTCCGGACCTCACCGTTGCGATAGGGGGGGAGGGACGCGACATGGCGCGCCTGGAGCGCCTGGTCGAGGCTGCTCGGGCCCCTGTGCGCTTCCTTGGCAGTGTTCAACACGAGCTCCTGCCGGTGCTGTACGGTGCAGGCGATGTGTTCGCAATGGCATGTCGAGACAGGTGGCTCGGTCTGGAGCAGGAGGGTTTCGGGATCGTGTTCCTGGAAGCCGCTTCGTGCGGGGTACCCCAGGTGGCAGGGCTCTCAGGAGGATCTGCGGATGCGGTGGTCGACGGGGTGACCGGGTTCGTCGTGAAGGATCCCACCGATGCTGGGGAACTTGCCCATTGCTTACGCAAGCTTCTCTCCGACGGGTCGTTGCGCCGGCAGATGGGGGAGGCGTCGCGACGGCGAGTGGAAGAATCCTTCGCCTATGACCCACTCGCACGTAGGCTGGCAGCTGCGTTGCACGATGCCGGGGGTTGATGCCACCGGCGGATGCGTGGAGGATTTGCCTGCAGGCCGGTGGGCCGTGTGTGGCTCAGAGCAGTGCCAAGAGGCGCAGACCGCTGGTTTGCGGCCGGCAGGTGGAGTTCGAAGGCGTAGACAGACCCCGAGCAAAGGAGCGACAGTGGCGGAACAGGCCACCGAGAGAATGGTGATGGCTGCCTCGCCGGAGCAGTGCTTCGACGTGGTTGCCGATTTCGAGAGGTATCCCGACTGGGCGGCCGACGTGAAGGAGGTCGACATCCTGAGCCGCGACAGCGAGGGACGACCTTCGGAGGTAGCTTTCAGGGCGGCTGCCTTCGGCCGGTCGACTAGTTATACCCTGGCCTACGATTTCGCTGACGCGCCCCGCAGCCTGTCGTGGAAGATCGTCTCTGGCGATCTGACCTCGATGCTCGACGGGTCATACAGCTTCGAGGGAGTAGACGGTGGCGGCACGGAGGTGACCTACGCACTCCAGGTGGAGCTCAGGGTGCCCCTGCCGGGCTTCATCAAGCGGAGAGCCCAGGGCCGGATCATGCACACGGCGTTGCAGGACCTGAAGGCCAGAGTCGAGTCGAGCGCGTGAACGGTGGTGGTCCCGTCCCGGTGACCATCGGGGTCGACGTGGGCGGGACGAAGGTTCTCGGTGTTGCCCTCGATCACGAAGGGAAAGTGCTCGGAGAGGCCAGGGCTCCTACACCTGCTGGTGGTCATGGGCCTGGCATGCATGCCGTCCTTGCCACAATCGCGGATGTGGTCGATCGGCTCGCGGCTACGGCAGAGTTGACAGCTGCCGGCTCTGCCGGGGGTGTCGACAATGCCGGCGGTCATGGCGGGTTTCCTCTCGGGGCAGGCGTGCCGGGCCTGGTGGACTCGGAGGGTCGGCTGCTGTTCGCGCCCAACCTCCCCAGAGCGGAGGGAGTCGACTTCGCCGGAGGGTTGGCCGGGCTGGGGGGAGTGTCGCGCGTGGTGGTCGACAACGACGCCACCTGCGCCATGGTCGGTGAGTGGAGGTACGGATCGGCTGCCGGGGTGGCCAACGCCGTTATGGTGACGCTCGGCACCGGGATAGGTGGTGGTCTGGTTGTCAATGGCAAGGTGGTCCATGGCGCCAAGGGCTTTGCCGGAGAGGTGGGGCACATGGTCATATTCCCCGACGGCAGGGCCTGTTCGTGTGGCCAGCGAGGGTGCTGGGAGTGCTATGCATCGGGTACCGGGTTGGGGCGCCTTGCCGAGGAGGCCCTGGATGGCGGCAGGCTGGATGGGGTTCTCGCTCTGGCCGGTGGCGTGAGGTCGGCTGTCCGCCCCGAGCACGTGACCCAGGCGGCAGCGGAGGGCGATCGTGGTGCCCTGGAGGTCCTCGACGAGCTCGGCTGGTGGATAGCGCTTGGCTTGTCGAACCTGATCGCAGTGCTCGATCCGGAGGTGGTGGTGCTTGGCGGTGGTCTGATGCAGGCAGGTGATCTGGTGCTCGCCCCGACTCGCCGATCGCTTGCAAGGCTGCTCGAGGGCGGGCAGCGCCGGCCGGGAGTCGGGCTGTTGCCCGCGGCGCTGGGCGAGCTGGCGGGAGCGGTGGGCGCTGCCGTGCTTGCCCGGGGCACGACGCGTGACATGGTGGTCCAAGGAGGCGCGTATTGAAGCTCGGCGTGACCCTTCCCTCCTTCCGCCTGGATGCCGTCGCGCTCGACGCTGCATGCCAGGCAGAAGATGCGGGACTCGACGGCGTATTCGTGTTCGATCACCTGTGGCCGATGGGAAGGCCGGACCGTCCGGCATTGGCCGCCGTGCCCCTGCTCGGAGCGCTGGCAGCCAGAACCGAGCGTGTCGTGATCGGGCCGCTGGTGGCGAGGGTCGGCCTGGTGCCCGACGGCCTGCTCGTGGCTGAGATCCTCTCCCTGGAGGCAATGGCACCCGGGCGAGTAGTGGCCGGGCTTGGCACGGGAGATTCCAAGAGCGCCGAAGAGAACATTGCCTACGGGATCCCCTACGCGCCTGCCTCGCTCCGGAGGGCATCGCTCGAATGGTGCGCGACGACGCTCTTGGGGCGGGGTGTGCCGGTGTGGGTGGGTGGCGGGGCTCCTGCCACGACGGCAATTGCTGCCAGGGCGGGGGCCGCGGTGAACCTGTGGGGAGCGTCTCCGGAGGTGATCGGGGAGCATGCCGGGCATGGCGAGGTGACCTGGGCCGGCCCCACCGGGCGGGATGTCCGATCGACGCTGTCCTGCCTGGAGCTGGTGGCGGCAGCCGGAGCGACCTGGGCAGTGATCGACTGGACTGACGAGCCAGGAGCGCTGGAGGCCCTTGCGCAGGCCGTCTGCCTGCTGCCGTAAACGGCGGTAACCTTTGCAGATGGAGTTCCGTAGGATCAACGGCCTTCCCCCGTACGTCTTCGCCCATATCAACGACCTGAAGCTTGCCGCGCGCCGAGCTGGCAGGGACGTGATCGATCTCGGCTTCGGGAATCCCGACCTGCCTTCTCCGGATGTCGCCGTGGACAAGTTGGCCGAGTCGGTCCGCAACCCGCGGAACCACAGGTATTCGGCCAGTAAGGGGATACCGAAGCTACGCCAAGCCATAGCGGATCTCTACCTGAGGCGTTTCGGCGTCGAGCTGGATGCCGACCAGGAGGTTGTCACCACCATCGGCGCCAAGGAGGGCTTGTCACACCTGATGTGGGTGCTGCTCGGGCCGGGCGACAGCGCATTGGTTCCTTCGCCGTCTTACCCGATTCATATATATGCTCCTTTGTTTGCGGGAGCTGAGGTCCGCCAGGTTCGCCTGGAGGCTCCGGGCGACTCCGGGGGCAGCCCTGAGGATTTCTTTGCGAACCTGATGGAGGCATGGGATTCTGCCTGGCCCAAGCCAAGGGTGATCGTGCTGTCCTTCCCGCACAATCCGACGACGGCGTGCGTGGACATGGCATGGATGCAGCGCATCGTGGATTTCGCGCGCGAGCACGAGGTGGTGCTGGTTCACGATTTCGCCTACGCCGACATCGGATTCGATGGCTACAATCCCCCATCCATACTCCAGGTTCCCGGTGCCAAGGATGTCTCTGTGGAGCTGTACTCGCTCACGAAGTCGTTCTCGATGGCCGGCTGGCGAGTTGCCTTCCTGGTGGGCAATGCCGAAGTGGTGCAGGCGCTCACCAAGCTGAAGAGCTATCTGGACTATGGCACCTTCCAGCCCATACAGATAGCGGCTATCGTGGCGATGAACGAGGCTCCGGACTACCCGAAGGTCGTCAACCAGACCTACCAGGCGCGTCGCGATGTGCTGTGTGAGGGATTGAACCGGATCGGATGGGAGGTGGCGCCTCCGAAGGGGACGATGTTCGTGTGGGCGCCGATACCGGAGCCATACCGTGACATGGGGTCTCTGGAGTTCTCCTCATTCCTCGTGTCAGAGGCCGAGGTCGCGACCTCGCCGGGGGTCGGCTTCGGTCCGGGTGGCGATGGCCACGTCCGCTTCGCCCTGATCGAGAACGAGCAGCGCACCGGGCAGGCCGTGCGCAATCTGCGCAGGGCGCTCACGAAGTTGAGCTGAGGCGATGCCTCGAAGATGGCTCCGAGGCCAGACGCCGGGCCGCAGCGCCGGCTGAGAGGATTCCCCCGAGGCAGAACGACACTGCTGCCGTGGCTGCCGTAGAGGCCGGTTCGCCGCCTTCCAGCACCATCACACGCGCCAGATGGTTCGTTGCTCCCAGGATGGCGTGGCTCAGGACCAGGGGATCGTCACGGCGTATGAGGCCTGCGGCTATGCCGGCCTTGACGTGGGGAAGGGCATCGGCGACAGCCTGCTCCTCGCCTGCACGTATGAGCGGTGCAAAACGCTCTTCCGACCTGGCGAACTCGAGCAGGGTAAAGAGGTGGCGATTGCTGTCGAGCCATTGGACCGAGGCGGCGATGCCCTGTTGGATGCGCCGCAGCGGATCCGGTTCGTCGGCGATGGCCTGGCGTTGGTTGCGGCGGAGATCATGCTGGGCATCTGCGAGGAGCCTGCGAAACAGCTCCTCCTTGGAGTCGAAGTACCAGTAGAACACACCTTTGCCCACCCCGAGCCCATCGACGATGTCGGTCACCGAAGTGGTGTGATAGCCGTTGGCGGCGAATCGCTCGGCAGCGTAGTCGAGAAGCTGCTGCTGCCGCCGCCTGCCTCTCTCGGTGAGTCGCCGTTGCACGTGCCGACGCTAGCAATCGCGAGACGGATCCACGAGCGGTAGCCTACGGCGTGACCTACTGGGTGCTGAAGGCAACCCTGAGCCCGATCATGTACGGCCTGTGGCGGGTGCGCGTCGAGGGCCGTGGCAATGTTCCCGCTCGTGGGCCGGTGATCATTGCGGCAAGCCATCAGGCCTTCTGCGACTCGCTGTTCCTCCCGCTCGTGGTATGGCGCAGGGTGACCTTCGTGGCCCAGGCGGAGGACTTTG
>JAJZJN010000089.1 GCA_021851165.1 Actinomycetes bacterium | reverse complement strand
GAGCTCACGATACAAGACGGTAAGGGACTGCTCATCTCCATATGCCGACGGGTCGGATTCGACGAGCTGGTCGATCGCTTGGGTCAGTACCGCCAGGTCCACGACTCCAAGTGAACCATGGGGGTGTATCACAAACTCCCGTCCACCACTGGCCTGGTGTGACGGTCATGGCAGGAGCTAATCAGCGGGTCCCCTCAGGGCACCAACGGCAGGAGCCGGGCCGGGCGCGACAACTCGGGATCGCATCGCTCAGCCTGGGATCGGATGCCACAGCACCAGGCCCCTCGCAGGTCTCCCCGCTCGATCGCTCGTAGGTTCGCCACTGCCAGCCGTCTCGCCGCCAGTCCAGGCACTGCTCGATACGAACAGCGCTTCGACCGGCATTCCGATGTGCACCTCGTCGGCCGGACAGGCGACGAGATTTCCCATCATCCGGACCCCCTCGGGCAACTCGACCATCACCACCACGTAGGGAACCTGCCCGCGCCATGCCCTGGAGAGATTCTGACGGATAACGGTGAAGGTATAGATGCACCCCTTCCCGCAGGCCTCGATCCACTGGAGCTCCCCTAGGCATACCGTGCAATACGGGCGCGGATAGAAGACTGCCGTCCCACAGTTGACGCACCGCTGGAGCTGAAGCCGCCCACATCCAGCCGCATCGAAGAAGGGCTGGGCCACAGCATCGGGCAGAGGCCATGGCCGGCCCTCCCAGCAGTCGGCTTGAACGCTCAAGGGTGCTCGGCTCCCATGATCACCGCTCCCATGCATGACAGCCAACCCCCCGAGCCGCATGCAAGTGCCAGGCTACAGCCGGGCACCTGAGCCCGACCCGCCTGGCCACGCAGCTGCCGTGCCGCCTCGACCAGCAGGAAGATCCCCCTCATTCCCGGGTGATAGGCCGAGAGCCCTCCCCCGTCGGTGTTGGTGGGCAGAGAGCCACCAGGACCAAGGCGCCCTCCTGCCACGAAGCTCCCGCCTTCACCCTTCTTGCAGAAGCCGAGGTCCTCGAGCAACAGCACCACCGTGATCGTAAAACTGTCGTAGAGCTGAGCCACGTCTATCTCATCCGGTGAAACCCCTGCACGGGCAAATGCCTCCGGTCCGCATCGCGCTGCTGCGGTCGTCGTGAAGTCGGGCATCTGGCTCACGTTCCAGTGGCTCATGGCCGAGGCAGCACCGAGCAGGTACACCGGTAGCTGACGCAGATCGCGGGCCCGCTCGGAGGTGGTCACCACGACTGCCCCTCCACCGTCAGTCACCAGGCAGCAGTCGAGCAGGTGGAGCGGATCGGCGATCATACGTGAGGCAGTCACATCCTCCACGGTGATCGGATCGCGGTGCATCGCCACCGGGTTCAGCGCTGCATGACGGCGCATCGCCACAGCCACTTCGGCGATCTGCTCGGGCGTGGTGCCGAACTCGTAGAAGTGGCGCATGGCGGCCATGGCATATGCGCCCACCAGGGTATTGCCGAAGGGAGCCTCGAACGCCGCCGGACCGCCGACCAGCTTCCCGACAGCTCGTGCCGTGCCCGCTGCACCGCCGCCTGCGGTACTCGCACCCGCTGCACCGCCGCCTGCGGTGCCAAGCTCCCCGGTGCCGAGGCTACGGCCCCTCGCTGACAGCAGGTCCGAGCCATAGCTGATCAGGACCACCTCGGCATGACCGGCTTCTATGGCAAGCATCGCCTGCTCGACGAACAGCTCGAAGGAGGTTCCCCCTGTCATCGCCCCACCTATGAACCGTGGCCGGATGCCCAGGTACTCCGCCGTCGTCACCGCTTCGTCGTACGCACCCGCAGCGAAATAACCGTCGATGTCACCCTTCGAGATGCCACAGTCCTCGATCGCACGGCGGGCCGCCAACGCGTGATGCCCAGCGGCAGTCAAGTGAGGTGCGACAGGCAGCTCGGACAGCCCGATCCCGGCGATCACCGGCACCCGGTCAGTCACGGGAAGCACCGATCACCGGCACCCGGTCAGTCATTGGAAGCACCAGCCGCAGCGAGAACCGCCCCCACGACCGCCGCGAGGAGATCAGCAGTGGTGATCCCCATCGCCACCTCGGCCTGGTTGACATCGGGAGCCTCGAACACCCCTGCCAGCCGGCAACGAAGATCCTCTACGACCTCAGGAGGAAGCCCGCCGAGAATCCTCTCACTGGCCTCGACACGCGGCCCCTCCACGGTAATCCTGCCGGGGCGAGAGTCCGGCAAGACGGGCCGGCCCACCCGGGCACCTACGAGGGCAGCGGCTGCACGGTCGATCACGTCGGGGGGGCTCACGTGCATGTCACCGGCGAGCATCGCCTTCACGATCATGCCTGCCGGGTCTATCGCTACCCCGGCTCGGCAGAGCTTGCGGCCCTTGAAGTTAGCGAAGCCGACCAGGCTCTCCGGAGGCGCAGCGGCCACGAACCGCTCCGACGAGACACGGCGGACCCTGTCCTCGCCGGACAGCTTCGACGCTATCTTGGCCACGCCGCGGCGTTCCTCCTCCCCGAGCGGCTCCTCCACGGCGTCGATCCCGGCTTCCACCAACGCTGCTCGGAAAGCCTCGCGGAACTCCTCGTATCCGAGGGGCCGGCCCCTGACCTGCTCGGCAGTGAACAGATACTCCCGCAGGTCCTTCACCACCTTGTCCTTGAACTTCTCGTCGGGCACACGGGCGACCTGCAGGTACAGATCCACGTCGGGGGGAGCCACGTTCAGGAAGCCCCCGATGCTCATGCACACCATGACGTCCTGGGCGGCAAGTGCCCCGAGCTTGCGACCGTTTACACGCAGGTCGCTCGATCCCTCGAAGCCAACCTCGCCGAGGCCAAGCCGGCTGAGCACTCCGAGCACCACCGGCTGGAAGCGGGCCAGCTCGCCGTCGAGGTCACCGTGGCCCTCCCTCGGGACCAGGAACGTCCACATCACTGAGCACCCCTTGTCGTAGAAGGCAGTGCCGCCCCCATACAGTTGGCGGCGCACTACCTGCACCCCGAGCCGCCTGCAGGCGTCCAGGTCGAGCGTCGAATCGACATCGTCGAACCAGCCCACGTTCAGGTGCGTCGCCCCCCATATGCTCGTCATCACGAGCGGCTGGTTGCGCTCGACCATCGAACGAATCAGCACCGGGAGCTGGGCCGCGTTCTCGAAGGCATCAACTGCTCCGCAGTCGACGTAGCGCCAGGACTCACGCCCACCCGCCGGTGTGGGATCCGGGCAGGACTCACGCCCACCCGACGGTGTGGGATCCGGGCAGGACTCACGCCTACCCGACGGTGCAGCAGCTCGCAGTCCCACTGGCCTAGCGCCCATGCCACACCGGCGAGCGCTTCTCGGCGAACGCCCTCGGACCCTCCCTCGCGTCCTCCGACGAGAAGACCCGGGTGGAGATCTCCTGCTCCACCTTGTACGCCTCGTCGAGCTCCAGGGCAAGCCCTCTGAGCACGCTCTCCTTCGTCGCCTGGACCGCGAGCGGCGCATTGGCAAGGATACGGTGCGCCCATCCAAGCGCCGCGGTCATCAGCTCCTCCTCGGGAACGATCTCGTTCAGCACACCCAGGGCCAATGCCCGCTCGGCAGTGATCGCCTCTGCGGTAAGCAGCAGCTCCATCGCCGCTGGAAAGGCGATCTGGCGGGGGAGCCTGACGGTCGTCCCGCCCCCGGCGAAGAGCCCACGGCGGGGCTCGAGCACGCCGAACGTCGACCTCCCGGTAGCCAGACGGATGTCCACGCCACCGAGCAGCTCCATGCCGCCCGCCACGCACGGCCCGTCGATCGCTGCGATGATCGGCTTGTACAGCCTCACGTTGCGGAGCACAGCGTAGGTGCCATCGGACAGCCGGCAACCGTCTATCTCGGCAACCTCGCCCGTGGCGATCTTCTCCTGCAGCTCGGTCACCTGGGGGATGTAGCTCTTCAGGTCGGCTCCTGCGAAGAACGACCCATCCGTTCCCGTGACTATCGCAACCCATGCCTCGGGGTCGTCCTTGAATCGCCGCCACGCTGCAGCGAGGTCGCGGAAATGGTACAGGTCGAGTGCATTGCGCTTCTCGGGCCTGTCGATGCGGATGACGGCCAGGTGCTTCTCGGGCTGGTCGTAGTGGATCGGCACGAGGATCAGTCCTTCCCGAGGATGATCGTGCCAGCGGAGCAGAACCACCCTCCCGTCCCATTCACGCAGGCAAGCTCGGCTCCGGGCACCTGGCGGGCATCACATTCACCACGCAGCTGGCGGGTGGCCTCCACGAGCAGGAACATGCCCCGCATGCCGGGATGGCAGGCCGACAGCCCACCACCGTCGGTATTGGTCGGCAGAGCCCCCCCGACCCGCAGCCTCCCATCCTCCACGAAGCTGCCTCCCTCGCCCTTCGCGCAGAAGCCGAGCCCCTCGACAGTGAGCAGGACCATGGGTGTGAACGCGTCGTATAGCTCGCAGACGTCGATGTCAGCCGGAGCCACCTGCGCCCGGCCGAACGCCTGGCGACCGGAGCGAACGCATGGCGACTCGGTGAAGTCGTCCCACTCGCTCATCGTCGTATGCGAGATCGCCTCACCGGTCCCGAGCACCCACACGGGCGGCTTGGCACAGTCACGCGCCCGATCCTCGGCAACCATCACTATTGCCCCGCCACCATCGGAGCGGATACAGCAGTGGTGCTTGGTGAGAGGATCGGCTATCGGCTCCTCGGTCAGGATCTCCTCGAGCGTGAGCGGGTCGCGGTACATGGCCTCGGGGTTGAGGGAGGCGTTGTGGCGAGCCGAGACAGCGACCTCGGCAAGCTGCTCGATGGTGGTGCCGAACTCGACCATGTGACGGCGCGCCACCATCGCGTACTTCGAGATGAGACTGTGACCGAAGGGCGCGTCGAACTGGACCGGGCCCCGGGTCCCGAAGCTCAGGTTCGCGCCGCGAAGTCCCCTCTTCAAGTCGGCACGCGCGGTGGACCCGTACACGAGCACCACGACGTCGGCCAGGCCCATCGCTATCGCTGCGTAGGCATGCTCTGCCATGAACTCCCATGTGGAGCCGCCCACACCTGTCGAGTCCGCCCACGAGGGCCTGAGCCCCAGGTACTCGGCTACCTCGATCGGCTGGAGCACCCCGAGCCCCGCCGACATGAACCCGTCCACCTCGTCGCGACCGATCCCTGCATCGGCCAGGGCCCTGCTCGCAGCCTGATGATGGAGCTCGAACGCTGTCGCATGGTCGACCCTGCCACAGTCCGACAGCGCCGCACCCACTATCGCCACCCCGCGGGGAGAGGCTGGCACACGCCTGGCCCCGGAGGCTGGCACACGCCTGGCCCCGGAGGCTGGCCCGCTCATCGAAGCCTCCACTCGCTGCGCCGTCCCGACGAGAAGCGTGACTGCCCCTCGACAAGATCGGCGTGGTTGCTCCCAAGCCCGACGAAGGCGTACCCGAGCGACAGCGCCTGGGAGCGCGACAGCTCCCTCCCAGCCCACAGGGCCCTCAGGGTTCCCTGGACAGCCAGTGGAGGCTGCGAAGCGATGGTCTCGGCGACAAAACGCGCTGCATCCTCGAGCTCGCCGGCAGGGACCACCTCGGAGACCAGGCCGATCTCGCACGCGCGCCTGGCCGACATGCGCTCGGCATTGCCGAGGAGGCTCAGGCGGACTATCTCGCCGAAAGGCATCTTCTGGAGAAGCTGGATCGGCTCGAACGCCGCAGTCATGCCGTAGCTGACGTGCGGGTCGAAGAACGTCGCGGTCTCCGACGCGACGATGATGTCGACCTCACCCAGGAGGTAGAACGCTCCACCGCATGCCATCCCATTGACCGCAGCCACGACGGGCTTCCACAGGTCGCAGCTCTTGGGACCGATCTGCGCGCCGGGATCGTCGAACATGAAAGGGGTGCTGCGCGAGCCGACCGTCCTCTGGTCCTTGCCCGGTGCGGAGTCGAGTATCTCGTTGCGGTCGATCCCGGTGCAGAAGGCCTTCGTGCCCGCCCCCGTCAGCACCACCGCCCGTACGGAGTCCTCGTCACGGAGGCTGCGCCACAGGTCGTGCAGCTCGCGCAGCATCACTGCGTTGAAGGCATTATGGACCTCGGGACGGTCCAGGGTGACCCAGGCCACCCCACCCTGCTCGTAGTAGTCGATGGTCTCGAAGCCGCCCACCTGGGCTCACCCCCCACCCATTTGCAGCCCTGGATGGCGGGAATGGAACACACCTGCGTTGACCGCAGGACCTATGTCGGCAGCCTTCCACTTGGCGGGGCCACCGGGAGTCTCGATACTCGCCCCCAGATGCCACGGCTCGTAGTGGGCGATGGAGGACCCGACTGCCCGGAAGACCTGACCAGTGACATGAAGCGCCTGGTCGGATGCCAGCCATGCGACCATCGGAGCGGAGTTCGCGGGGTTCAGCCGATCGAAATCGGTGTAGGCCTCGGGCTCTCGCAGCTCCATGTCCTTGAGCACAGCGCCCGACATCCGCGTGATCCCCCCGGGGGCCACGGCGTTCGCACGCACCCCGTAGCGGGCAAGCTCCAGGCTGGTGACCATGGTAAGCGCTGCGATGCCCGCCTTCGCCGCCGCATAGTTCGCCTGGCCGACATTACCGAGCAGCCCCGCCGACGACACGGTGTTCACCACCGCCGCGCGCGGCTGGTCGCCGGCCTTCGAGCATTCCCGCCAGTACACGCTTGCATGCCTGGTGGTCGCGAAAGTCCCCTTCAGATGCACCCTGACCACGGAATCGAACTCGTCCTCGGCCATCTGGAACATCATCTTGTCCCTCAGGATCCCCGCGTTGTTCACCAGCACATCGAGGCCCCCGAAAGCATCCACGGCGTGCTCGACGAGCCGCCTGGCACCCTCGAAGTCCGCTACATCCTCGTAGTCGGCCACCGCCTTGCCGCCGCGACTCACGATCAGCTCGGCCACCTCGTCCGCCGCCCGACCGGAAGCACCCTCCCCCGACAACGACGACCCGAGGTCGTTCACGACCACCTGCGCTCCCTCGGCAGCCAGCTCCAGTGCCTCACCCCGGCCGACGCCGTGGCCAGCACCGGTGACGATGGCCACCTTGCCCTCCAGTATCCCCATGTGCTCGATGCTCCTCTCGTCTTCGATGCTCCGTGGTCTGCCTCATTGCCCAGGGACCAATCTCGTTGCGATGGGTGCCGCTGCGGGTCAGGCCGCCCCGACCGCTATGTCGTAGTTGCCGTTCGCATCCAGGCGGCACGTGTCTCCACCGGCCAGCACGAGCACGGTGAAAGGCTCCTCGACGAGCGCGGGGCCCTCGATCGTCGCTCCGGGCGCCAACCTGGCGCCGTCGAACACGTCTGCATCCACGAAGCCGTCCCCCAGGTAGACAGGGCGCCTGCCCAGGCGCGCCCCAGATGCGTCGGCCAGCTCGCCGACGCTCGCCAGCGCCGGGGGCTTCGGGGTAGCCCCTCGCGCCACCAGGCGCAGCCCCCTCACGAGCGGCTGCTGGCCCGGGAAAGCAAACCCCCGGGTCGTCTCGTGCAGGGCATGGAACCGGCCCGCCAGATCGAGCAGGCTCTCCTCGGCCAGCCTGCTTCCCTCCGGGAGAGCGACGCTCATGTCGAAGTTCTGCCCCGGGTAGCACATCTGGACGAATACCTCGGTATGCACATGCCTCGCGTCGAGCCCTGCCGGGAGGAGTGCCGACGAGGCCTCGGCGGCCATCTCGTCTATAAGCCTGCGCATCCGCGCCGTGTCCGCCTCTGAGAGCGGCACCACGTATGCGCGCAGGAGGTCGACGACGTAGTCGGCCACCAGCAATCCGAGCGCCGAGAACACGGGAGAGGCTCTCGGCACGAGAATCCTGGCTATGCCGAGCTCACGTGCCTGGGCAAGAGCGTGAACCGGGCCATTGCCGCCATAGGCGACCATCGCGAGCCGGCGGGGATCGGCACCATGGGAGGCGAGGACCTTGCGAACGGCATTGGCCATGTTCGCGTTCACGATCCGCTCGATTGCCCACGCAGCGTCCACCACTCCGACGCCCAGCGGGCCGGCCACGTCACGCTCGATTGCCCGGTTGGCCGCTTCGGCATCGAGGTGCATGCGCCCTCCCGCAAAACGATCCACCGACAGGTAGCCGAGCACGCAGTCCGCGTCGGTGACCGTGGCCGCCGTTCCGCCTCGCCCGTAGCATGCCGGACCGGGCTCAGAGCCGGCCGACTCGGGACCGACGAGAAGCGCTCCCTGGCGAACCCTCGCAATGGAGCCGCCACCGGCACCTACGCTCTGGACGTCGACCATCGGCAGGCCTATGTAATAGCGGTAGCGCCAGTTCCAGTCGACCGTCACCTCGGGCGAGCCACCCCGCACCAGGCACACGTCATAGGAGGTGCCCCCCATGTCGACCGAGACGAAGTCCTCGACTCCGCTGCGACCCGCAGCTAGCGCCGCCCCCATCACACCACCGGTAGGACCCGACCCGAGCAGTGACACGGCGTGGTGAGACACGTACTCGGGGGGCATCACACCTCCGGTGGCTGCCATGAGGACGACCTGTCCGCCGAAACCAGCCTCTGCCAAGCGCTTCACCATACGCTCCACGTACGCAGAGATGCGTGGGGCTACGTACGCGTTGACCAGGGTGGTAGAGGTCCTCTCGAACTCCGGGGCACGGGGGAGCACCTCGTGAGAGAGCGATATGTGCTCCACCTCGGGGAACTCCTCGAGCACCAGGTCGCGGGCGCGGCGCTCGTGGTCTGGGTTGACGAAGCTGAACAGGAACACCACCGCCACCGAGCTCACCCCCAGCCGCCTCAGCCGGCGCGCTGCCCGTCGGACCGCCTCCTCGTCAAGTGGCAGCAGGACGTTTCCCTCGAAGTCAAGGCGCTCGGGTATGGCCATACGCGCCCGCCTCCGTGCTATGGGCACCGGAGCTGGGTAGGTCGGATCCCATATCTGCTCCTTGTGGACGCGGCGCATCTCGATCTCGTCACGATGGCCCTCGGTGGCAAGCAGCCCCGTGGTGGCCCCGCTCATCTCGATCATGGTGTTGTCTGCGGTAGTGGTGCCGTGAACCAGCACCTCCGTCGAGGCACAGAGCTCTTCCATCCCCGTCCCGAGCCCTTCAGCAAGCTTCCCTAGGCCCCTCATGACTCCTTCGGACAGCTCCGAGGGAGTGGTCGGGGTCTTCTCCACGACAACCCTGCCGTCGGAAGTCACGCATATGACGTCGGTGAAGGTGCCGCCGATGTCGATGCCCACCCGGTACGAGCCGGCCGCGCCGTTCAAAGCGCCGTTCGCAGATCCGGCGGCGGCCCTGGCTCCGGCGCCGGGTGCAGCCGCAGGTGCAGGTGCAGCCGCAGGCCGGTTCGCCGGCCTGCCTGCAATCGGCATTCCCTTCACCCCTGGCTCCGTCACTATGAAGTCCCCTCCAGCCATCCCTGTAGCCGCCTCATCCCTTCCAGCTGCTCCCGGACGCTACAACTCTACATTGACTGACACTGGCGTCACGTTCAACTTACACCGCTGGCGTAGGCTGGTGCGATGACTCCTACGATGACTATGACCGGGACGTGCCCCCGCAAGCCCCTGGCTTCAGCCATGGGCTCAAGGGGCTTTGGCGGCGAAGCCGCCAATCCACGTGAGTGATACACCCTCTACATAGGATGGGAGCAGTGTCGAAGCCTGCCTATCGAACCAGTCGCAATGTGGCGTACTCCGCCAAGTACCACCTGGTCTGGTGCCCGAAGTATCGCCGCCGTGTGCTCGTCGGGGCCGTAGAGACCAGGCTTTGCGAGATCATCCGGCAGGTCTGCGCCGAGCACGATGCAGAGATCATCGGCCTGGAGATCATGCCCGATCATGTTCATCTGCTCGTGGAGGTGGACCCGAGCTTTGGCATAGCGAGACTGCTAAGGCTTATGAAGGGGCGCTCGTCCCGGATCCTGCGAACGGAGTTCCCCCACCTGCGCCGACTGCCAACGCTCTGGACGAACTCGTGGTTCTGCTCGACTGTAGGAGGAGCTCCTCTGGAGGTAGTGAAGCGCTACGTAGAGAGCCAGAAGGTCGCTTGATGGGGCGCTACGCCAAGCCATCCGACCGTTCGAGAAAGCGCCCGAAGGACGCACCTACCCATGTCGGGCACCTGCGTCTTGATTCAACGCCATCTCAGGATCGGATTATCCTTCTGCGTGGGAGGGCTTGTGATCGTATCTATAACGCCTGCCTCGGGAAAGCTATAAAGCGTCTGGAACGTCTCAGAGTTGATCCCCGCTTCGAGCAAGCGAAAGCAATGCCGAGAGGAAAGGCGCGGACGGATGCGTTCGCTGCCCTGGACGAGGAATACGGCTTCACTCGGTCTGCCCTCATGTCCTATGCCTCGAGCCTTC
>JAJZJN010000088.1 GCA_021851165.1 Actinomycetes bacterium | reverse complement strand
CCGACGAGCCATCGAGCTGCGTGACCGGCGCTGCTGCCATCCCTACTGCGACGAGCCGGCCGAGACCTGCCAGGGCGATCACATCCAGCCCTTCTCCCAGGGAGGCAAGACGACCCAGGACAACGGGCGGCTGCTGTGTGCCTTCCACAACCGCGCCCGCAACCAACGCCCGCCCCCCGGGCCACCATGAGGTGCCCTACGCCCATGCCCGAGATCACCGCCCAGGTGCCTGCCAGGATGCAAGCAAGCGCGCAGGTCCGAGGATGAGCTAAGCCGCTGGTGGTGGCTCAGGCTGGCCCTGCCGAGTCACATCGTGTAGCGGTTACGAGCACAGGCAACGCCTCCCCTAGCGTTCGACACGCGGGTTGATATCGCAGGCACCGGAGGGCGAAAGGTCGCGGCTAGAATCGCTTTCGTTACTCGCTTGGTTGTGCCCCGGTCATCCCATTTCCCGGATCGATCTAAAGCGAGTCAGGAACCGCTTACCATGTCCCATGGTCCGGATGCATCAAAAGGGCGTATTCCTGACCTGATGATATTCCTACTGTAACATGGGTAATGAGAGGAACGTGGAGATGGAATTCTCAGTAAGCGAGCATATGGAAGCTCTGCTTCAGACGATCAAACGATTCATAGCAGGTGAGCTAGAGCCGTTGGAACAGGAAATAGAGAATACTGGTGTTCTCGCTCCTGAACATGCTCAGGCGATTTTTCAAAAGTCCCGTGCCCTTGGCCTGTATGCGATGAATGTTCCTGAGCAATTTGGCGGAGCTGGTTTGAGTGCTGTGGAAACCATGATGGTGGAGGAGCAGTTTGGGCATACGAGCGACATTCTCATCCGGCGCGCATTTGGCAATGTCTACGATGTCTTATTTGCTGCAGATCCCTATCAGGCAGATAGATGGCTCCTGCCGTGCGTACGTGGCGACCGTACGGCTTCGATTGCTATGACGGAGCCGGATGCGGGCTCAGACGCGGCGGGTATCTCTACTCGGGCGGAGCGGTTGTCGAGTGGTTGGCGGATTAGCGGTGCCAAGCACTTTATCAGTGACGCTTCATTCTCTGACTTTTTCATTGTCTCGGCTGTCACCGATCCAGCTAAGGGGACCCGGGGCATAAGTCTTTTCCTCGTCGATAAGGATTCTCCCGGTCTGGTCCTTGGAAAGGATCAACTGATGATGGGGCTACGAGGAACCAGCCACCGTGAGATGTTCTTTGATGATGTCGAGGTAGGTGAGGAGAACCTCCTAGGTGAGGAGGGGAGCGGTTTTGTACAGATTCTGGCTACATTGGGGCGAGTGCGGCTGGCACAGGTTGGTGCCCGCAGCGTGGGTAAGGCAAGCCACGTCCTTGACCTCATGGTCGAGCATGCTGCCGATAGGCGCCAATTCGGCCAGGCTATCGGGGAGTTCCAGATGGTTCAGCAGCTGATCGCGGACAGCGTGATCGATGTGAATGCGGCTCGCATGTTGGTTCTGCGTGCGGCATGGGAAGTAGATGCTGGGCGTGACGCGAGGGACTGGATTGCCATGGTGAAAGTGCACGCGGCCGAGGCAGTCGGCCGGGTTGTCGACCGAGCTGTCCAGGTGTTTGGCGGGATGGGATATTGCAAGGAGCTAAGTATCGAGCGTTATTATCGAGATGCGCGTGTGGCACGTATTTATGATGGTGCCTCGGAGATCCATCGTATGGTATTGGCGCGAGACGCGTTGAAAGTCGGGTCGGCGGTCTTTGATTCGATGGCCTCGGGAGGCTGGCGCGCTCGGTAGCGGTTCAAACTCCCTACCCTGCCGGGTCATTCGAAAGTGCTGGATCCAGCCCGGCTACGGTGGTCGATATGAGGATCGCGCTGGGCTCCGATGATGAAGCGCCGGTTGTCGAGGTGTTGGCCGAGGAGATCGCGAGGCTGGGCCACCTGGTCGTCCGTGTGGCCGAGCATCAGGAGTGGCCAGAGGTAGGCCTTGAGGTCGGTGCAGCAGTTGCTTGCGGCAGGGCTGATATGGGCGTCGTGTGCTGTTGGACTGGGACAGGCGTTGCCATTGCCGCAAACAAGGTGTCGGGCATACGCGCCGCGCTATGTACCGATGTAGCGACCGCAGCCGGAGCGCGTCGGTGGAACGATGCCAACGTGCTGGCGCTCAGCCTGCGCCTGACCTCCTCGGAGGTTGCTCGTGAGGTTCTCCAGGCTTTCGTTGGGACGAGTGTTGACCCAGCCGAAACCCCGGTCATTGCCCGAGTGGAGTATCGGGTCACGGGGACGATGTGCGCCATGCCGGCGAGCGGTGTGGTTCAGGTGGAGCATCCCTCGCTCGAGGAGTAGTCAACTGCTTACCAGAGGTAGGAATGGTCCCCAGCCGGCGAAAGTGCCGCGTCCATAACAATGCCCTATTCATCGAGTGTGGGTGCAAGCCCTCGAGTGCCTGGGATAGCGTTCGGGAATGGCGACATTCCTGATGCTCTCGACACTTGGCCCCGAGGGTATGGCTACCCTGCGGGAGAACCCGGCCCGGCTGAAGGAGGTCAACGCCGAGGTCGAGTCGCTCGGGGTTCGTGTAGTGGCCCAGTGGGCCGTGATGGGCCCGTATGACTTCGCAACGGTGCTCGATGCTCCCGATGCCCTAGCGATCGCACGCGTCACTCTGATGCTTGGCGCGCGGGGAACCCTGAAGACCCAGACGCTTGCTGCGATACCTATCGACGACTACATCGCAGCGGTCGGCGAGCAGCGGTCGGCGAGCAGCGGTCTGTAGGGCGAATGGGTGATGGGGCCGGTCGCGTGTTCGAGTGGCCGATGGCAGAGGCGGTCGACGAGCCTGTGTCGACGAGCCTGTGTCGACGAGCCTGTGTCGACGAGCCTGTGTCGACGAACTCGCATCGGTCGGGCGTAAGACTATCGTGACCCGCGAGCGGTCAGTACCACCAGAGCCCCTGCTTGCGCCGTTCGACCCGGACGTCGTCAGGTGAGAAGACATCCGGGAGGATGCTGCCATCGGACATCCGGCGTATGCGGTATCCACCGTCAGCGTGCTCGGCCACCTCGAAGCCTCTCGACCATGCCCCCACGTAACGGCTTCGCACATCCACCCGGGTACCTACGGGGATCGTCGCAACTGGCTCGGCATCCGTCACATCCCACATCGTATTGACCATGCCGTCCCCCTCCTGTGATCCTGCTTTGGCTCGGAGCATCGGGCGCTATGTCGTTATCGGTTTGATCTCCCAATGATGGTCCCGCACGAGGCCCCTCGCAAGGGCACCTCGGAGGTTTCCTCCAGCTCTCTGCCAGAGCGCGTTGCCGGTGAGGCCGTCCGCGCACCCGCGCACCGCAGGGACCCGGATCTGACCCGAGAGCGCCTCGTCTGGAGAGCTGGCCACGACCTCGTTGCTGGTGTGGACGAGGTGGGCAGAGGGGCGTGGGCAGGACCGCTGAGCGTTGGTGTGGCAATTGTGAAAGCCGGAGTCCGAGGCTTTCCTAGAGGTCTGCGCGACTCCAAACAGATTTCCGAAGCCAGGCGCGAAGAGCTCTTCGATCCCGTGTCGGCATGGTGCGCGGCATGGGCAGTCGGCCACGCCAGTCCCGAAGAATGCGACTCTTTGGGGATGAACCAAGCACTCAGGGTCGCAGCCGGCCGGGCATTGGCGGCGATTGCTCCGCCTCATATGCCGGGAGTATTCCTAGTGGATGGAGACTTGGATTTCGTGGGTCCGCCGGAGGGTGAGTGGGAGCACGAGGTACAGCTACTGGTTGGGGGGGACGCGATCTGTGCGTCAATAGCTGCGGCCTCGGTACTCGCCAAGGTGACGAGGGACAGGATCATGCGAGACCTGGCCGGGTCGTATCCCGGGTTCGACTTCGATCGCAATAAGGGCTACCCCTCGCCCGCCCATCGTGCGGCTCTCGGGCGGGACGGGCTGACGCCGATCCACCGTGCTTCGTGGTCGTACGTGGAGAGGATCCAGCCAGGTCCTAACCGGCTGGTGCGGGATCCTTCGGCAGGCCGAGGACGCGCTCGCCGATGATGTTGTGTAGCACTTCGTCGGTGCCTCCCGCTACGCGCATCCCGGGTGTGCCGAGGATGAACTGGGACCAGGCGTAGGTTCCCCACTCGCCGGAGTCGGCAACGAGCTTTGCTCCGAGAACACTCGACAACAGCTCTCCCATGCGCAGCATGTTCCGCGTAAGCGACAGCTTGGCTATAGACATCTCGGGTCCCGGAAGTTGGCCGGCAGCGATCTTGGTCATGGCCCTGAGGTTGGTGTAGCTCGCTACCCGGCCATTCACGATGATGTCTGCCAGCTGCTGGCGTACCAGCGGGTCGTTGGCCCGTCCCTGATGGCGGATCAGCTCGATGATGCGTTGGGTACTCATGTTCCCGCCTCCGGAAGCCATCCCCCCACCGATGGCCGCCCGCTCGTTCATCAGGGTGGTGAGCGCAACGGACCAGCCCCCGTTCACGTCTCCCAGGCGATGGGAGTCGGGTATGCGGACTTCGGTGAAGAACACCTCGTTGAATGAGGCCCCACCTGTCATCTGGCGCAAAGGCCTCACCTCTACACCGGGGGCGTGCATGTCGACCACGAACCCGGTCAGGCCCTTGTGCTTGGGCAAGGTCGGGTCGCTGCGGCAGATGATCTCCCCGATATCCGACAAGTGCGCTCCCGAAGTCCACACCTTCTGCCCGGTGACGATCCACTCGTCGCCGTCACGTATGGCGCGGGTCTGCAGGCCGGCAAGGTCGCTGCCTGCTCCGGGCTCGCTGAACAGCTGGCAGGCGACGATGTCACCGCGGTAGAGGGCCCGCAGGTACCGCTGTTTCACCTCCTCCGTGGCGTGTGCTGCGATCGTCGGTGCGACCATTCCCAGCCCGATTCCGAAGAGCATCTGCGACGGGGTCTCGAAGCGGGATTCGAGGGAGTCGTACAAGCGCTGGTACGAACGGGGCAGTTCCCGTCCCCCGTAGCGGGTCGGGCCTGTGATCCACCCGAAACCGGCGTCGAAACGCTTGGCAGCCCACGCCTTGGCAGAGCGAAGCTCGGCAAGCTCCTCCTCGGCTGTGCGCTCCGGAAGCACGGAGACGTCGTCGGACCCCTCCCCCCATGTGAGCGTGGTCTCCACCCTTGGTGGGACGTTCGCCTCCAGGAAGGCAAGCGCCTCAGCCTCGAAAGCGTCTTCGGAGATGGCTTGTGTCACGAGTTCCCCTCCACTCCACATATTGCCGCCCCTGTGGGCCTGAAGCGTACCGGCACCCCGCCAATCGGCGCCAAGTGGCGCGCCTGGGCTAGAAAGTGCATCGGTGGCTCTGGTACTGGCTGTGGCGGCGGCGCTCGCCAATGCAGTGACGACGATCCTCGAGCGGCTGGGTGTCGAGAGTGCACCCAGCGAGATGTCGATGCACCTGAGCCTGCTTGCCCATGCCCTACGGCGGAAGGTGTGGCTGGCTGGTTTCGCGGTGATGGCTCTGGCCTTCCTCCTCCAGGCTTCGGCGCTGCACTACGGCCAGCTGAGCCTCGTCCAGCCGGTTCTCACTCTCGAGCTGCCGTTCCTGGTGGTCATCCTCGGGGTCTGGTTCGGCTATCGGCTTGGATGGCATGAGTGGTTGGGCGCGATAGGGGCTGCTGGCGGGCTGGCGGCGTTCCTCTTCCTCGCGGACCCCCGCGGAGGTCACCTCCAGCCCGGGTTGCGCGCATGGGCAATAGTGGCGTTCGCCTGTCTGGGCGCGTGTGCGGTGGCGGTGGGATTGGCAAGGATCGGATCGCGTACGTGGCGGGCGGCCATGTTCGGTACGGCTGGAGCGCTCGCGTTCGCGCTCACGGCAGCCTTCATCAAGGTCGCTACCGATTACCTGTCCTCAGACGGATGGCTGGGCATGCTAGGGCACTGGCAGGCATACGCTCTCGTGGCGAGCGGCTTGCTCGGGGTGTTCCTGGCCCAGAATGCTTTCCACGCCGGGCCGGTGACAGCGTCGCAGTCAACGCTGGTCATCGTTGACCCACTTGCTTCTATGGCGATCGGCATCGGGCTGTTCGGTGACCGCATCCGTACTGCCGGCCTTCGCGGGCCGGTGGAGTCCGTATCACTCATAGTCGGTTTCCTGAGCGTTGTGCTTCTCGCCTGCTCGCCTCTGGTCACAGCCATGAGAAGCGGGAACGGCGAGGGCCCTGAACGGCGAGGGCCCTGAACGGCGAGGGCCCTGAACGGCGAGGGCCCTGAACGGCGATCGGGCCGGTCGCTCACCATCCCCTCTCGACCCAGTCAGCCAAGTGCGGCATCTCGGCTCCGACAGTGGTGTCGCTGCCATGCCCTGGCATCACGATCGTCTCCGGGGCGAACCTGGAGAAGATCCGGCGGTCGATCGACTCGATGATCGCGTCGAAGTCCCCACCGGGAAAGCCGGTGGCACCCGGCCCGCCCGGGAAAAGGGTGTCGCCGCTCAGCAGCACCGGAGTGTCCTCGATCCAGAAGCACATCGACCCCGGGGTGTGGCCGGGTGTGGCGATCGGGTGGACTTTGAGGTTGCCCACATGGATGACGGCGCCATCGTCTATCAACTGGTCGTAGGAAGGCAGCATCCCGGCGTCCGCAGCAGACACCGAGACCTCGTAGCCGGCATCGCGAACGGCCGTGACCGCCTGTATGTGGTCCCAGTGGCCGTGGGTCTCGACTACCTGGCGTACACCCAGGTTCCGGCAGAGATCGAGCAGCCGCTCGTGCTCGTTGGCTGCGTCGACCAGCAGCGCTTCACCCGTCGCACGGCAGCGGAGCACGTGGACATTGTTATCCAGAGGGCCTACCACCACCCGGTGGATCTCTACCAGGCTGTCCTCGTAGTGGAGCATGTGCACAGCTTATTGACCCGCTGGTCAACGTCTGGCCGCGTCTGGTAGACACAGGGGCAACATAGCCATTCGGGCACATGGGACGGCGACGCCAGGAGCATGACCGGCATTCCCTGGAAGCGGCCGTCCCGGGAGAGATGGAGGGGTTGAACCGATGAATTTCGCCTTCAGCGAGGAGCAGGAGGAGCTACGGCGGTCTGTCCGCCGCTTCCTCGACGACAAGTCGCCCATGACCGAGGTTCGCCGGCTGATGGAGACCACCGAGGGATTCGACCGTGCGGTCTGGGAGCAGATGGCCAACCAGCTGGGTCTCCAGGCACTCGGCATCCCCGAGGCGTACGGTGGCGCCGGCTTCGGCCAGGTCGAGCTGACCGTCGTTCTGGAGGAGATGGGTGCGGCGTTGCTGTGCGCACCGTACTTCTCCACAGTTGCCCTTGGCTCCAACGCCATCCTGTCCTCCGGTGACGAGGGCGCGAAGAAGGACCTCCTTCCGGGCATCGCTGCCGGCGAGACGATAGCAACGCTTGCCCTGACCGAGGCCAGCGGCACGTGGGACCTGGGCAGCATTACCACCACTGCCTCCGAGATGGCAGGAGGATGGACGCTCGACGGGGTGAAGATGTTCGTGATCGACGGGCATGTCGCCGACTTGCTGCTGGTGGCAGCGCGTACCGCTGGGGGTATCAGCCTCTTTGCCGTCGAGGCCGGCGCCCCCGGCCTCGAGCGCAGCGCTTTGGCAACCATGGACCAGACTCGTAAGCAGGCGCGTGTGGCGTTGTCAGGTACTCCTGCGCGGCTGATCGGTGAGCAGGGTGCCGCGGGTCCGGTGCTGTCGAGGACCCTCGACCTGGCTGCCGTCGGGTTGGCAGCCGAACAGGTGGGTGGGGCCCAGCGCTGCCTTGATATGTCAGTCGACTATGCGAAGACCCGCGTGCAGTTCGGGCGTCCGATCGGATCTTTCCAGGCTATCAAGCACAAGTGTGCCGACATGCTGCTGGAGGTGGAGTCTGCCAAGTCGGCTGCCTACTACGCAGGCTGGGCCGCGGCGGAGGACTCCGATGAGCTCCCGGTGGTGGCAAGTCTCGCCAAGTCCTACTGTTCGGAGGCGTATTTCCACGCTGCTGCGGAGAACATCCAGATCCATGGGGGGATCGGATTTACCTGGGAGCACGATGCCCACCTGTACTTCAAGCGGGCCAAGTCATCCGAGCTGCTCTTCGGCGATCCGAGCTACCACAGGGAGCTACTGGCGCAGCGCCTCGGGATCTGAGGGCTGCCGGCACAGGTGCCCTGTGCCCTGTGCCCTGTGACCTGTGCCGGAAGGAGCAGCGGGTACTCTTCAGGTTCCAGCAGTGTCTAGGGGAGGACCCGGTTGAGCGACGTTTGGGAGAACATCCCCGGACCGGCAGGACGGCTTGCCGTGCATGTCGCACCTGGCTCGGCAGCGCCGGGAGCCGCAACGCCAACGCTCGTGGTCTGCCACGGCCTGCCCGTCGAGCCAGGCTCAGCTCGCAGGACCGGGCGCAGCTTCCCCGCCCTTGCCGACCGTCTCGCAGCCGAGTCGGGTTGGCGTGTCGTAACAGGATGCCTGAGGGGAGTGGGTATGTCCTCAGGGGACTTCTCGATGGCAGGGTGGCTGGAGGACTTGGGTGCGCTCGTCGACAGCGCTGCCTCGTTGGCGAACGGGGCTCAGGTCCGGGTGGCGGGTTTCGGAACCTCGGGTGCCCTGGCGCTGTGTCTGGCCAAGCGTGATGACCGGATCGGTGGAGTCGCATGTCTCGGAGCTCCCGGCAGCTTCTCGGAGTGGGCAGTCGACCTGCCGCGTATGCTGGCGTTGTGTCGCGAAGTCGGAATTGTGCAGACTCCGGGCTTCCCTGGGTCTGCAGCCGATCTGGCTGCCTGGGGAGCTCCCCTGTCGAACCTGCACCCCGAGAGCGCCGCTGCGGCGCTCGGCACACGCCCGGTGCTGATTGTCCATGGAGCCGATGACGACAGTGTGCCGGTTGGCGATGCGCGTGTGCTAGCCGAGCGAGCAGGCCCCTCGGCCGAGCTGCGCATCCTCGCCGGAGCGGGGCATCGCCTGCGGGCAGATCCACGTGCAGTGGCGATCCTGGTCGGTTGGCTTGATCGTGGCACCGGCTGAAGCGGGACCCGGGAACTCCCGATCAGCGCGCCTTCGCCAAGAAAGCCTGCCGGTCTACTATCACGCGTGTCACCCGCCCGGCACCTACCAGGCCAGAGCCATCTCTCGCTGAGATGGTGAACGTCAGGCGTCTGCCCTCGACGCGTGCGAGGATGGCTTCGGCGGTTACGGTCGAGCCCACGCGCACGGGGGCGAAGTGATCGAAGCGAACCCGTACGGCTACAGTGGTCCGGCTCTCGTCGATGGCACCCTCTATCACGCGACAGGTGGCCTCCTCTCCCAGGGCGACGAGTCTGGGGGTCGACAGCACCGGTACGTCGCCTGAGCGAAGGGCGAGCGCGGTGTCACCATCATCCACCACGAGAGATGCTGTAGCCGTACGGCCCGGCGCGAGCTTCACGGCGGTACGATACGTGCTCATGGCCGTCCCTGGCCAGACCGCCGGGCGGCATATGCTCGGAGCTGCTTGGCAATCGTAGAGGGAGTGGCGTGTGGGCGATGCAGGTGGAGGCCTCGATGGCTTCGTGGTTGATCAGTCGGCTGTCGAGCATACCCTGGCGCGAGCCCTGCAGTCAGGCGGTGAGTTTGCCGAGGTGTTCGTCGAGGACAGGTCCGGGATCTCAGCCGTCATGGATGCCCGGAGGATCGAGGAGCTCTCCTCGGGCGCCGAACGCGGGGCCGGGGTCAGGGTGATCGTAGGGGACACTACCGGCTATGCGCATACCACAGATCTAAGTGAGCGGGGCATGCTCCTGGCCGCAGAGGCGGCGTCGAGCGTAGCGAGGCGAGGCGGGGGCTCGGTGTCCTCTGTCCAGATGGAAGCGCTGGGCAAGTCTGCGCTGGGTAAGTCTGCGCCGGGCAAGTCTGCTCGATTGTCGGGCAATGCCGGAGCTGAGCTCGAAGGCACCCGGTTGCCTTCCGAGGTACCCAAGGCGCTCAAGATCGAGCTTCTGTCTGTAGCGGACGAAGCCGCCCGCTCCGCTGGTGGTGCGGTGTCCCAGGTGCAGGTCGGCTATGGCGACTCGCGTCGCAAGATCCTCGTGGCCAACACCGATGGGCTGCTATCGATGGACGACCAGGTAAGGTCCCGGTTCTCGGTGTCCTGTGTGGCGATGGGTGATGCAGGTATGCAGACCGGCTACGAGACGGCGGCTCATACCAGGGGATTTGAGATGTTCGACGAGATCGACGTGGCCGAGCTCGCCCGCGTGGCGGCCAGGAGAGCGCTGTCCAAGCTGACTGCGCGTCCCGCTCCAAGCGGCGAGGTGCCAGTGGTGCTGGCTGCCGGTAGCGGCGGGATCCTCTTCCACGAGGCCTGTGGGCACGGCCTCGAAGCGGACCACATCGCCAAGGATGCCTCGGTGTATGCGGGCAGGATCGGCGAGCAGGTTGCCAGTAGCCTCGTGACCCTCGTGGACGACGGATCGTGGTCTTCGCAGTGGG
>JAJZJN010000087.1 GCA_021851165.1 Actinomycetes bacterium | reverse complement strand
GGCCTGGGGCTGGCTTCTGGCTTGGGACTGGCTGGCGGCCTGCGCCTCGTCGGCGGCAGTTGACCTGGAGGTAGGTTCTGAGGGGCCCCGGTACTCGGAGTGAGTGTCTGAGCGTCCCTCTCCTAGGGAACCGACGGGGACATGGAGCAGGCGGAAGGGGAGGATCCCTGATGCGTCCATGTCGGCTATGGCGTCGTGCGCGCTCAAGGGCGCGGCGATGTCAACCGTGGGCGTCTCGGAACGCGGGTAGCCTTGTCCAAGAAGCGTGGGCATCACGACAATCCTTGCAAATGCTGGCTTTTTCGTCCATTCGCGGCACCTCTCGGGCTACTGACGGTGCTCCGGTGGCATGGTCGCGTCAGGTCATGCGGAACGACTCTGCAGGGCTCATGCCGGGCGCGATTGCGAGGGTGCTTGACCTGGGCCGAAAAAACCTCTTTGATTACGGTCATTCCGCAACGAACAAGGAGGCGGCGGTGAATAAGTCAGAGCTAGTAGAGGCTGTCAGCAAGGCGACTTCGCTGGCCAAGCGCGAGACCGAGGATGCAGTGAACGCTCTGGTCAATACGATCATGGCTGAGGTCAAGGCAGGACGCAAGGTTGCGATGGTTGGTTTTGGAACCTTCAACCCAACGCGCCGGGCGGCCAGGACGGGGCGCAACCCTCGTACTGGCGACCCCGTGCGCATCGCCGCCGCGAAGGGAGTCAGGTTCTCTGCGAGCTCGACCTTCAAGCAGGTGGTCAACGGCAAGGCGCCGCTTCCTGCGGCCAAGAAGGCAACGGCCGCCAAGGCTGCAACCACGGCCAAGGCTGCTGCTGCCAAGGCACCTGCGTCTCGGGCAACCGCCGCCAAGGCTCCAACCGCGGCCAAGGCTGCTGCTGCCAAGGTACCTGCGTCTCGGGCAACCGCGGCCAAGGCTGCTCCCGCCAAGGCTGCTCCCGCCAAGGCTGCAACCGCCAAGAAGGCAACCGCGGCCAAGGCTGCTCCCGCCAAGGCAGTGGCGAAGAAGGCTCCTGCCAAGAAGGGCCGCTGAACGCCTGATCGCGGGTGGGCTGCAGGTAGGCTCAGATACCCTCGATCAACCGGAAGGCCTCACCCGAGCCAAGGCCCACCAGGGCTCCATGCTCGGCCATCTGGGCTTTCAACCGCCTGCGGAATGAAGCAATGCCAGCGGTGAAGGCTTCCGTGCCAGGTTCTATCCCAAGAGTGGACAGGTGCTGGCTGCGATGAGCAGTGATAGCAGCCAGCTTGGTGTCGAGATAGCCGGTCGTATCTTCTACGTGGTTCGGCTCGTCGGCCTCCCATAGCATCAAAGCCCGGGGACGGTGTGGCTCTATGCCCATGTCGGCAAAGAAGTGAGGATCGCGGGCCGCGACTATGGCATCCGTCGTCAGCCAACCGGCGTTGCGATGGTCGGGGTGGAGCCTGTAGCGGCGCCACGGGTCGTGACCAAGGACAACCTCTGGTTGGACGCGCCTGATCACCTCACACACACGCCGGCGTTCGAGCAGTCCTGCCTCGAGCTCCCCATCCGGAGCGTCAAGGAACTCGACTACGCCACCGCCCAAGCAGGCCAGGGCGTCACGCTGCTCACGGTGCCGGGTGTCGATCAGCCCTGCGAGATCCTGGGTAGGGTCCCAGGATCCCTTGGAGCCATCGGTCAGGACGAGGACGTGAAGATGGCATCCGCCCGCTGCCCACTTTGCAAGCGTTGCTCCGCATCCGAAATCGACGTCATCAGGGTGGGCTGCAATGGCAAGGGCAACGTGAGGGGGCCGGACGTTGAGTGTGGCGGGCATTGTGTGCGGCAGATCGCCGACAGGCATATGCCCATTTCCATCATCGAGGGGCACCATGAGCCTCCTATTGCTGTTGGCGTAGTCCGGCTCCGCCATCCGGCGGCGGGTCGGGTATGTCCTCGGGAACATCGACGTCCCACGCCAGGCTCGCTATGTGCAGGATCTGAAGATCCATGTGGATGCGCCGTGCCTCTGCACGGTGGCGGGCGAACGATCCTGGTCCGTAGGAGAACCTGAAGCCGCTGGATGCCGGGAGGCATACGACGTTAGTGCCGTCTTCCCTGCGATCCGGAACCAGGGTGATGCCGGCAAAGCCTGCCAGTCGAGGCAGGTCGTGAGCAAACGGGAGGTCGCCGTGCACCACGATGACGTTGCTGGTGCCACCAGCCGCCAGCCTGGCCACACCGCTTTCAACCGCACCGTTTAGACCTCGGCGCGGCTCCCAGAAGACCGTTGCGCCGAGGGACTCAGCCCAGGCGGCGACCTCCAGGTCGTCGCATACGACAGCGACAGGAAGCGGGTCCGCCGCCAGCACGACTCGTGTGGCCATCGAGCGGGCCATCAGGGCGCGCCTGTCGGGATCGAGGGCTGGCGCAAGGCGTGCCTTGGCAGCGCTGAATGCCTTCACGGGAACAAGCACCCCCCAGCCGTCAATGCTCACGCGGCAGGTCCGTCCGTGCTCGCTCGGCAGGTCTGGAGGGGCTCATCGTGCTCAGCTTATGGTGCCCGGAGGTTCCCTGAGGTCGTAGAGTTGGCCCCGTGCGGAGTGTCGTAGCAGTGGTGGGTGCAGGCTCATGGGGCACGACGGTTGCCTCGATAGCGGCACGGACGGTGCCTGCAGTGCTGTGGGCTCGCCGTGATGAGCTGGCAGCACGGATATCGCGTGATCACGAGAACTCCGATTACCTGCCTGGATTTCCACTGCCCGCGGAGCTGAGGGCCACAGCGTCACTTGGGAATGCGGTCGAAGGCGCTTCCCTGGTGGTCATGGCAGTGCCCTCGCATGGGTTCCGGCAGGTGGTGACTGAGATGGTGCCTTACGTGGAGCCGGGGGTCCCGGTGCTCAGCCTCGCCAAGGGGCTGGAGGAGGGAACTCACAGACGCATGACCCAGGTGCTTGCCGAGCTCCTCCCGGCCAGCCCTTCCGGGGTGCTAACGGGACCGAATCTAGCTCGTGAGGTTCTGACCGGCCAACCTGCAGCCACGGTGGTGGCCATGCACGACCTCGCTGTGGCGTCCCGCATACAGGATTTGCTCACGACCGGAACCTTCCGTGTCTATACCAACCCCGACGTGGTTGGCTGCGAGATGGCCGGCGCGACCAAGAACGTTATCGCCATTGCTGCCGGAATAAGCGATGGGCTCGGTTTCGGTGATTCGACGCGTGCGGCGCTCATAACGCGCGGGCTGGCCGAGCTGGCCCGCCTCGGGGCCGCCGTGGGCGGTGACCGTTTGACCTTTGCGGGACTGGCAGGCGTCGGTGACCTGGTGGCCACCTGCACGAGCCACCTGAGCCGCAACCGCACGGTGGGCGAGCAGCTGGGCCGGGGCAGGTCCATACAAGATGTAGTGGCTGGTATGCAGATGGTTGCCGAAGGGGTGAAAACCGCACACCCCCTTCTCGATCTGGCCAGGGCCAACGATGTCGAGATGCCGATATCGGAGCAGGTTGCAGCAGTGCTCGATGGCCTTTGCTCGCCAGCCGAGGCGCTCCACAAGCTCATGGGGCGCTCGGCAAAGCCGGAGTTCGAGCCTGTGCACGGGTCAGGTCGTGATCCGGTGACCGGTGACGGGTGAGCCGGTGACGAGCGACCCGGTGACAGGTGAGCCGGTGACAGGTGAGCCGGTGACGAGCGACCCGGTGACAGGTGAGCCGGTGACAGGTGAGCCGGTGACAGGTGAGCCGGTGACCTGCCGGGATCCTGGACTCGCCGGTGAGCACGAGGCTGCATTGGCACGAGTGCGGGCGTTCTTGATCGCGCACGGCGCGACGCCTGAGGAGATTGCCCGGGCCGAGGCAGACGATGTTCTCGATCTGCTCGTTGCCGATTGCCTGCTAGTCCCCGCCAGGCGACGCTATACGCGCGCCGAGTTGGCTGCTATGAGCGGTATGCCGGTAGATCTTGCACAGAAGTTCTGGCGTGCCCTGGGGCTGGCCGACGTGGCGCCGGAGGATCGAGCCTTTACTGAGCTTGATTTGGAGGCGAGCGTCGTGTTCGAGCGCATGGTGGAGGCAGGGGCGGTGGAGGTCGGTGCAGCGCTGCAGCTCGCACGTGTCATCGGATCGTCCATGGCCCGCATAGCGGAGGCAGAGATGCAGCCGGCGGGCTCCGTGGTGCCGGGATTGTCTACCCAGGCCGATAGTGTGCTCGAGGCTGATCGCTTCCTCGAGCTGGCCGAGGAGTCCCTTCCGGCGATGGCCCGCCTGCTCGAGTTCGTGTGGCGGAGGCATGTCCAGGCTGCTGCACGCCGGGCGATGATGATGCGTTCCAGGGGGGACGGGTCCAACCTTCCGGTGCTGTGTGTGGGGTTTGCCGACATGGTCGGCTTTACCATGCTCAGCCAGCAGCTCTCGGACGACGAGCTGGCGGCTGTGGTCAGCCGGTTCGAGCAGGTAGCCCACGACACCGTCACCTCGCTTGGTGGGAGGGTGGTCAAGATGATCGGTGACGAGGCGATGTTCGTGGCAGAGTCGCCCGTGGCAGCAGCACGGATAGGTCTCAGTCTTTCCGAGGCTTATGCTGACGACGATCTCCTCTCCGATGTAAGGGTTGCGCTGGCGGTGGGGCCTGTCTTGGTTCACGACGGTGACTACTTCGGCACCGTGGTCAACCTGGCGAGCAGGGTGGTTGGCGTAGCCAATCCCGGCAGCGTTCTCGTATCCGACGAGTTCCACCAGGAACTTGTCGATGCAGCAGGGGATGAGTTCGCTTTCGTGGCCCTGAGGCCACGGCTGCTCAAGGATCTGGGCAGAGTCCAACTGTGGTCGATGTACAGGCCGAATGCCGAGCCACCTAGCGTGGACAGGCGCATAGGAAGCCGCCTTGAGCGGCTCTCGGAGGTCCTACGCGAGCTCGACGATCTACGTGAGCGAGGCGAGAGGCTCATTGCCGGTGGGCTCAGAGCCGCAGTGGCCCAGCCGTCCCTTCAGCAGCGGCAGCCGGTTCATGCACCAGCTCGGTCGGAGGCATCGACCCTTGGAAGGACCGAGGCAGCGTCAGCTCGTGAGCCTCACGGTAGCGATGGCGAATGGCCGGAGCTCGAAAGATCCGGCAACGGGGGCGACGGGTCGGCCGCGCAGGTCGACCAGCCATCCTGAGCGTTGTCCTATCGTCACGTTCGCGATATTGCCGGTCGGGTTGAACACCCTCAGCTCCATGGCACCCGCGTGGTACCTAAGCGAGGAGACCTGGGCCCCACCCACCTCGAGCGCGCTGCCATTGGGTTCTCTCCATCCACCGCCGGGCGCGTAGACCATCTCCAACGGCAGGAAAACGTCGTCGACAAGCGCGTAGGGGTCGTTGCAGTCAACTGCCAGCGCATATCTGGCCTCGACGTGGTAGCCAAGCAGTTGCAGGCCCTCGACCGGGGTCAGGGGGCCTGCCGGCATCGGGCGATATGCCATACCGAGGCGCGAGAGCATCCCCGTGGAGCGCAGCAGCGTTATCGCCAGGGTCGAAGCCGGCCCAGCCGGCCCAGCCGGCCCAACCGGCCCAACCTGCCCAACCTGCCCAACCTGCCCAGCCGGCTCAGCCTGCTCAGCCGACCCAGCCGACCCAACGTGGTCATCGTGGCGTTCCTGGATGTCGACCAGCTCGTATTCCAGGAGGCCTTCATGGGCGACCGTAAGGCGTCCTGCGGTGACGAACCGCCGCGATGGGAAGGTGGGCAGCCCCCGCTCTTCGGGACGGCCCTCTGCTTCGAGGCCTCTCGTCACGACCGCGAAAGCACATTCGGCCTCGGATGTGGCCGCAGGCTCGGGCAGCGGAAGGTGCACCCGGAGACGGTGGTCCGCACAGGGATTGACAAAGCGAGTGGTAACCCGTAGGAAATGCTCACCGGCTCGCAGCTCAAGGCTGGTCGTTACCGGAACGTCATGCGCTCCGACGCGCGTTCCCGAGCTGCCATCGATATGGTCTGGCCACCGATACGTGGCGTGGATGTCCACGATGCCACGGATCGGTCCTCGCTCGACGACGCTGAGTGTTACCGATTCCGGGTCTTGGACGATGCTGTCGTGTACGGGCGGCGAGTAGTTGTAGGAGTCGCCGTAGTCACCACCGTCGACGAGCCGGCCGAAGCCGGCTGTACCGTCAACGGAGAAGGTCCCGTCAGTGGCGTCCACTACGACATCCACGAGACCGTTCGACAACGAGACCGATCCATCGGGTATCTGGCCGGCAGGGCTTCCAGCGTCACCTTCATCCACCGTTACGGGATTTGAGGGCTCGGTTATCGAGAATGCCTGCCATCCGAATCCTGCGACCGGACCCACCGTCGCGAGGATTCGCTGGGTTGGCGGCTGATCGAGGGTGACGCGTACCACGGCAGCGGGACGCGCCCCGAGCATTGCCGACAGGCTCTGCTTCATCGATTCAATTGGGATCTCAGGATGCTCTTCGCTGCCGAGGCTTATCCTCACGTCGATTCCCGTGGCATCCTCGTCGACCGTCACCCCCGTGATCCAGGTTCCCTGGTCGATCTGGCTGCCGCTCGGGAGCATCCCGATGATGGTCCTAACCGCCTGGGCGTCGAGGGTGATGGCTCCAAGCCCGCGAGGGATACCGAGCACACCGTTGGCATCGGAGAGCAGTTGTGCGCCTGGAGGTGTCGACTCACCGGCGATGGTCAGCTCTACCACCCCAGAGCGCGGGCGCGGCGAGAGGTTGACCACCACTTGGCCTGTAGGGGCTATTGAACGCGCAAGCGCGCCGAGTGCCTGGGAAGTGATGCCGGTCGCGATCTGGCGTGATTCGGCAAAACGGCAAAGAACTGCCTCTACGACCTCGTCCACCGAGCAAGCGCATATCGAGTCGTGAGCGGCGTTGCGGATCACACCGAGCCATGCAAGTTCGAAGAGGCTCTGTGGCCAGTCGTCCTCGGCCATGAACAGCGCTGCTGCAGGCTCGGCGCGCTGCTCGAGCTCGCGCTCGGTGAGAGCAGCAGCGCGTTTGACGTCCACTCGGTTCGAGGCCACCCCCATCAGCACGTTTGCTCTAGCTCCCGAGCGCAGCTCCCCACGCCAGCGGGGAAGTCCATCGGTCGGGGCGATGGCGAGGTACTCGGGCAGGGATGCGACCTCCAGGACGAGGTTATCCTGTGCAGCATTGGCTTCGGCGACGACGTGCCCTAGCCATGGCTGTGGCTGCTGATGGTCCGTGCCGTTCATGAACAGCAGACCATCGACTAGGAAGTCGGCCACCTCGGCTATGTGATCCTCTACCCTACGCACGAGCTGCTTGGCGTCGTTGGCTATCGCGGCACCGTTGCCATAGCCGGACACCAGGTATTCTGCTCTTACAGTCGAGCCATCAGGGGCCTCCCACCAGAATCCCGTGCGGTCGATGGACGACGGAACGCCCCGCCAGACCACGGCGTGCTCGAAGCCGGCCTGCCGCAGGATCTGTGGCATTTGAGCGATGTGGCCGAACATGTCCGGCAGGTATCCCATCTGAGCCACCCCACCGAACGCGGCCCCTCTTTGCATGCCTAGCTGAAGGTCGCGCACTATGGTTTCCCCAGAAACGAGGAACTCGTCCATGAGGATGTACCAGGGTCCCATCGAGAGCCGTCCCTGGGTGGCGAGATCCCGTAATCGCTCCTCGGCTTCAGGGCGCACCTCGAGATAGTCGTCGACAACCGCCATCTGTCCGTCGAGCAAGAAGTGCGAGTAGGAGGGATCGGTCTCAAGCAGGGGCATCAGCTCGTCCACGAGCTTGACGAGACGCATGCGGAAGGTCTGGAAGGGGTCGTACCACTCCCGGTCCCAGTGGGTGTGAGGCACAATGTAGACGTGGTGTTGAGCCATCACCAGAGGCTACCTGCAAGTGATCGATCGAGCCGGCCCCCGGGGCGACCCCTGAGCCGGCCCCCGGGGCGCTCGTCAAGCACCGGCCGAAGCCGCGCTCAGCGGCCGAAGCACGCGAGCTGTTGGTGCGCAGGTGCCCAGCTCCCAGGGTCCGCATAGCTGACCCACTGGCCACCGTTGCATGGAACCCAGGCCCCCTGACTGTGATCGAGGTTGCTTACTGCGCTCTGATCCCACCACTCGATCAGCGTGTTGGCCGGAGGCGTGTAGGCACCGTTCCCGTAGCTCCAGGTGCCGAACTGCCCGAGGCCGGAGGTGGGTAAAGAGAACATACCTCCGGCAAAGGTGTCCGGGGTGAGGTCGGGTCCCGCTGCCTGAAGTCCCTCGAACACCTGGAGCATCGTGTAATAAGCGACCATGTAGTACTGCTCGGCAGGCTGCCTGCCTGGTGCCGCAAGCTCGAATGCGTGATAGGCCTCGCCCTGGCCGTTCGGGGGCATTGGCCAGCCGTCTATCGAGATGGCGTGCGCCCATTGGCTGGAGCTGACCTGTTGACCGGCAGGGTCGAGATAATTGGGGACGACCCATTCTGGGTGATAGCCCTGACCGTTGGCAGCCTCGGCGAAGAAGATCGGCATCACGGGGTCGCACATGCACAGCACCGTCGTTACGCCAGCCGCCCGGAACGCGGCCATGGAGGTGGTTCCCTGCTCAGAGGCCTGGGCGTAGTCGAGGCTGTAGGCCTCGCGCTTTGCGACGGGGACACCGCAGCGCTGGAGGCCTGCCTGGATCTCGTTGCCTATGTGGTCGTACTCAGGGTTGTCAGGCGTGAGCAGGCCGAAGCGGCGGATCTGGCTGGTGAGGGCGGCATCTCCGGCGAAGATGGCTGGCATGCCGGCCATGCGCTGGCAGACGGTATTCACGTACGATTGAGCTATCTTCGTCCCGCTTGCCCATATCGACCATTCATACGGCGCGTACTGGGCAAACCAGGACTGGGGCATGCCAGTGGGGGAAAACGACAGGACGTGCTCGGCCGCGAGATCCTGCTCGTAGGGTTGAGAGGACGTTAGCAGGAAGGTCACATCTCCGAACGCGCCCAAGGAGTAGGCGGTCTGGGCGTCGGCCTGCGCGCCGGCGAGATCCTGCCCCTGGTCCTCGGCCACGTAGTCGCCCTGGCCCTGGAAGGGCTTGATCACCACATGGCGGCCGTACAGCTCGAACTGCGTGTTGAAGAAGCGGGTGTAGGTCTGGAGGTCTTGCAGGTAAGCCTGCTGGCTCGGCACGGCTGCTCCTCCGACGGAGTCGATGATTGCCTGCTGCGACGAGTTGGCAAGCCGGTAGGTCAATGTGATGGTGCTGCCTGTGACTCCATGAGAGGTGCTCCCTCCGTTGTCACCGTGCCATGCCGGCACGCATGGTGGGGCGTAGACCGACCAGGCGAACTGGCGGGCTCCTGGTCCACAGCGTTGCCCTGTGATGGCGATTCCCCCTGCCCCACCCGATGCTGATGCCCCACCCGATGCTGATGCCCCACCCGACCCCGTGAGCCCTCCAGATCCGGCGAAAGCCGAGCCTGACGTCGTGGGGCCGGTGCCTCCCGAGGTGCTCTGGCTTCCTGTGGTGGTTGTCGCGCCTGTGAAAGCACGGCCGGTACCCGTTGACGCGAGCTTGCCCGATTCGCCGTGAGCCGTTGATGAAGTGGCCTGGGCGCTGCCGGCAGAAGAGGAGCCTGGGGTCGGAGTCGGCGGCGCAAGCGCGACGATCAGCCCGAGGGCGGCAGTGCAGATGACAAGGGGGCTCCAGCGAACGGCGACCTTGGCTATGTAGCGTCTGAGCTGGCTATCGGCCAAGGTCTTGTCTGGCGCGTGGCCGATGCTCACCTGGCTGCCTGATGAGCGCCCTACCTGCTGCCCGCGCCCTGCGCCCGATGTCATCGAGGCCTCTTCCACGGGATCCCCTGTCTGGCTAGGTCCTAATGGCTGCTTCCTGTCCGATAACGCTGCGGGAGATCGGATCTTGTGGCGGTGTTGGCTGGTATCCCAGGTTGAGGCGCGCGTTCAGGCGCGCGTTCAGGCGCGCGTTCAGCCGCACGTTCAGCCGCACGTTCAGCCGCAAGGTGTCCCCGCCAGCAGCGTTCAACTATCGAGGGCCCTCGCCATCGGGGCCAAGCGTGAGAAGGGGAGCGATAGTGGACCTGGAGATGCCGGCGATGGACGATGCCGCGCTGCGGGCGTATGCCCGGAGGCGTCTGGGGGGTCTCGGGCGGCGCTATTACCCCTTCGGGATCGCAGCTGCGTTCCTCGCCATGCTGGCAGGGTTCTTTCCGAGCACCGTTAGCCAGGTGGCCGGCCAGCGCTTCGCGGCTCCACTTGCTCCGATTGCCCGGAGTGGCTATGGGCACGGCGGCTCTGGGGGTTCCTCCTCCGGTGCTGCTCTGAGCGGGGGAGGGGCGACCTCTAGCGTGGCCTCATCTAGCGTGGCCGGTGGGTTCGGCCTCGGCTCGGGCTACGGCGGGAGCGGTGGAGGCTATGGAGGTTCCGGGATCGCATCGCCTGGCTCGGGCTACGGCGGGAGCGGTGGAGGCTATGGAGGTTCCGGGATCGCATCGCCTGGCTGCCAGGCGAT
>JAJZJN010000086.1 GCA_021851165.1 Actinomycetes bacterium | reverse complement strand
TGTCGATACCGTCAACGGCCCCGTGATCGTGAGCGCCGGTGACGTCGAGCACCTACGCGAGCTTGCCTGAGGTACCACGCTGAAGCGTCGCTGCTCCCGGCACGCCGTGCTGGCGTCTACGATTCTGCGTGTGCGGCTTCTCGTAACCGGCGCTGCCGGCTTCATAGGGTCCAACTTCGTCCGCTACTGGGTCGAAGGCCATCCCGAGGACCATGTCGTGGCGTATGACGCGCTGACGTACGCGGGCAATCTCCCGAATCTCGAGGACGTCGAAGACGACATCTCGTTCGTCCAGGGCGATGTGCGCGACACGTCCGGCGTCCAGGCCGTGATGCAGCAGCACCATGTCGACACTGTCGTCCATTTTGCAGCGGAGTCCCATAATTCCCTGGCGATCATCGATCCAGGGCGCTTCTTTGCTACGAACGTGATAGGCACCCAATCGCTGCTCGAGGCGGCGCGTCAGGTGGGGGTAGCCAGATTCCACCACATCTCCACCTGCGAGGTGTACGGGGACATGTCCCTGGATTCAACCAGGGCATTCGCAGAGGACGACCCCTATAGGCCGCGTACGCCTTACAACGCATCCAAGGCAGGCGCGGATCATGCGGTCAGGGCTTACGGCATGACATACGGCCTGCCCATCACGATCACCAACTGCGCCAACAACTACGGGCCGTACCAGTTCCCCGAGAAGGTCGTGCCGCTGTTCGCCACGAACGCCTTGGACGACCGGCCACTTCCCCTGTACGCGTCGACGCAGAACCGCCGCGAATGGCTACATGTGGTCGACCATTGCCGGGCGATAGAGGCGGTGCTGGAACGAGGCAGGGTCGGGGAGACCTACCACGTGGGAAGCGGGGTAGAGGCCAACATAGAGCAGATAGCGGACGCTGTCCTGCGAGCCCTCGGTAAGCCTCAGTCCCTCAAGACGATCGTGCCGGATCGGCCGAGCCACGACAGGAGATATCTGCTCGACTGGACGAAGATCCGCGACGAGCTGGGTTGGATGCCCTCGATCGGCTTCGAGGAAGGACTCGCTGCAACCGTTGTCTGGTACGCCGAGCATCGCGAGTGGTGGGAGCCCCTGCGCGACCGGATCCCGGTGTCGGAGACGGCCTGGGAGCCGGGCGCCTGACTCTCAGGGCGACGGAGAGATTATGACGACGCAGGTGGTTAGATGCGGGTGATGGTCACTGGCGCCGGTGGGCAGCTCGGCAGGGATCTGATCGACGTCCTGTCGGGTATCGTGCCACCCGGTGGGCTGGGCATACCCTTGCCAGGAGGTGCTCCCCGTGGCTTCTCGTGTGACGTCGTCCCAGCGGATCATGCCGCTCTCGACGTCACCCGGCGCGACATGGTTCTCGCTGCCGTCGAGGGCCTAAGGCCCGACGTCATAGTTCATGCCGCTGCCTGGACTGCAGTTGATGCATGCGAGGCTGACCCGGATCGCGCGTTTGGGGTTAATGCTCTGGGGACCAGGAACGTAGCCGAGGCAGCGCGCCTATACCACTCCCACGTCGTATACGTTTCCACCGATTACGTGTTCGACGGCAGGGCACAGATACCCTATGTCGAATGGGACGCGCCGAACCCTCTCTCGGTCTATGGGCGGTCCAAGCTGGGAGGCGAGCGAGAGCTCGACAGTGCCTCGACGATTGTGCGTACCTCATGGGTATGCGGGGCGCGGGGGGCCAATATGGTCCACACCGTGATCCGGCTGGCGGGCGGGCCTGGACCGTTGAGCTTCGTGGATGACCAGATAGGATCGCCTACGTTTACTGCGGATCTGGCCGGCATGGTGGCTGTGCTTGCCACGGAGAGGCTTCCAGGTGTGTATCACGTGACCAACAGCGGCAGCACGAGCTGGTACGGGTTTGCCCGAGCAATCATGGAAGGACTGGGAGACGATCCGGGGAGGGTTCAGCCCGTGAGCACCGTTGATCTGGTTCCCCCCAGGCCTGCTGCCCGCCCTGCGAACTCGGTGCTTGACAACGCGGCCCTCAGGCTGGCCGGGCTTCCCCTGCTGCCGGAATGGGAGGATGGTCTGGCGAGGTTGATCGGTGCAGTCGTTGCGCCAGGAAATTGACGGAGCCAAGGGAGTCTGAGCATGCGGAGGGACATCGAGGCAAAGGTGAGCGTCGTGGGTGCCGGATATGTCGGCTTGACGACCGCTGCATGCCTGGCTCACCTGGGGCACAGGGTATGTTGCGCCGACGTGGATGTAGCGAAGGTGGAACGTCTCAACCAGGGCAAGCCGGGCATTGTCGAAGAGGGCCTGTCCGAGCTCATCCAGGAGGGTCTGGCATCTGGCCGCCTGAGCTTCGTGCTCGGGGCAGCCAATGCCGTAGCGGCTTCGCAATTCGTGTTCCTCTGCGTTCCTACACCGCGGAGAGACGACGGCTCGGCTGACGTGTCCGCGCTCGAGGACGTTGCTGCTGAGATATCCTCGCACCTCGAGCCGGGATGCGTCGTGGTGAACAAATCGACAGTGCCCGTAGGCTCCACCTTGCTCGTGGAACGTTGCCTCGGCAGGCAGGATGTCGTCGTGGTCTCGAACCCGGAGTTCCTGAGGGAGGGCAGCGCTGTGCATGACTGCCTGCATCCCGACCGAGTTGTGGTTGGTGCCGACGACCAGCGGGCGGCCGCAAGCGTCGGTGCACTGTTCGCAGGGACGGGCGCACCGCTCATCGTCACCGACGCGGCTACCGCCGAGACGATCAAGTACGCCTCGAACGCGTTCCTCGCAATGAAGCTGAGCTTCGTCAACTCTGTGTCGAACCTGTGTGAAGCAGTCGGGGCAGATGTCCGCGACGTCCTTCTCGGCATGGGTTACGACCATAGGATTGGCTTCGAGTACCTGAGGCCAGGGCCTGGATGGGGCGGATCCTGCCTGCCCAAGGACACCCGGGCGCTCGTATACCTGGCTTCGGAGGCTGGTTACGACTTTGCGCTGCTCCGGGAAGCAATAGCGTCCAACGATTCTCAGTTGCAGAGCGTCGTTGCCAAGGTCCGTGCTGCTGCAGGTGGACAGCTTGCAGGCACAACCGTGGCGGCCTGGGGCCTGACCTTCAAAGCCAGGACGGACGATCGACGTGAGTCGCCTGCAGTCGAGGTGATCCGTTGCCTGGTGTCCGAGGGCGCAATGATCAGGGCGTTCGATCCTACCGTTGCCGGCGTTGTGCCAGACCTGCCCGGAGAGGTGGAATTGGCCACGGATGCCTACCAGGCATGCAAGGGCTCCACGGTTCTTGTCGTGCTGACCGAATGGGACGAGTTCAGATGGCTGGACTTTGCCCAGGTGCGCGAATCGATGGCATCACCGAATGTGGTTGATGCGCGCAACCTGCTGGATCCGGCGGCATTGCGCCGTCTCGGATTCAATTACAAGGGAATGGGCAGGCAGTGACAGCGATCGGGGGTAGCACCTCGGGTGATCGGGTGGACGGCACTTCGAGGCGCGTGCTGGTGACGGGTGGGGCAGGGTTTCTCGGCTCGCACCTGTGTGACGCGCTCGTGGCGCGCGGTGACACCGTGGTATGCATCGACGACCTGTCGACCGGCTTGGAGAGCAATGTCGCTCACCTCATCCCCACGGGTCGCTTCGAACTCCTCGTAGCCGACGTGAGCAAGGGGATAGACGTGCCGGGGCCGATAGATCTGGTACTGCATCTGGCAAGCGCAGCATCCCCACCCGACTATCTGGCACGTCCCCTGGAGACTCTGGCGGTCGGTAGCGAGGGCACGAGGGCTGCCATCGAGGTCGCTGTGGACATGTCTGCTCGGTTCGTGCTGGCCTCGACGAGCGAGGTGTACGGGGATCCCTTGGTTCACCCGCAGGTCGAAGCGTATTGGGGGAACGTGAACCCGGTGGGGCCGCGTTCGGTTTACGACGAGGCGAAGCGCTTCTCGGAGGCTCTCACAATGGCATGGCACCGCACCCACGGCGCGAACGTCGGCATAGCGCGCATATTCAATACCTACGGACCAAGGTTGCGTCCCGGAGACGGGCGCGTCGTCTCCAACTTCCTCGACCAGGCCCTTGGTGGCCGGCCCCTCACGGTTTACGGCGACGGATCCCAGACTCGTAGCCTGTGCTATGTAGATGACGAGGTGACGGGCATTCTTGCTCTGGCCCGCTCGTCCATCACGGGCCCGGTCAACATAGGCAATCCTACGGAGATAACGGTTCTCGATCTCGCGAACCGGATACTGGAGCTGACAGGGTCCTCGTCCACAGTCGAGTTCGCCCCACTACCGGTAGACGATCCGACCAGGCGATGCCCCGATATATCTCTCGCGCGTAACGAGCTCGACTGGCAGCCTGCCATCTCTCTTGACGACGGTCTCAGCCGTTGTATCGAAGCCCTGGCGTCGGGGGGGAGACATTGACTCGGGAAGAAGGCATTCCGGTCAACGCGTTCGCAGTGCCCGAGTATCTCGCAGTGCCCGAGTACCACAGCATGACCGTGATAGTTCCCGTCTACAACGAGCGCAACACCGTCGCGGAGATACTCAGGCGCATCAGAGCGGTTGATGTCGGGTTGGATGTCGACGTTGTCGTCATAGACGACGGATCCAACGATGGCAGTGACAAGATCCTGGCGGCGCTGCAGGACTCCACGGTTCGCGTGATCACACACCCGGTCAATCTTGGCAAGGGAGCCGCGGTGCGGACCGGGCTCGAGGCAGCGAGGGGGGACCTGGTGCTGATCCAGGACGCTGACTTGGAGTACGACCCCGATGATTGGGCCCGCTTGCTTGATCCGATCCTGAAGGGGAAGGCCCGCGTCGTCTACGGCAGTCGGTTCACCGGTGAGCGGAAGAACATGCTTCCCTCGCACTGGATCGGGAACCGGTTCCTGTCGCTCATCACCAACCTGCTGTACAGCTCGACATTATCGGATATGGAAACGTGCTATAAGCTCATGGACAGGTCGGTGTTGGCGGGTATAACGATAAGGGCAAATCGCTTCGAGTTCGAGCCCGAGATCACGGCGAAGCTTTTGCGTCGTGGACATCGAATTTATGAGGTGCCTATCTCGTATGCGGGTCGCGAACCCGACGAGGGCAAGAAGATAACATGGCGTGACGGTTTCGCTGCGATGGTCACGCTGGTGCGCTACCGCGTGTCGCGCAGCTATTGATCCGATGAGATCTGATGAGGGCGACTGGGCTCAGAGGCTCGATGTAGTTGTGGTGAACCACAACTCCGGGGCGTCGCTGGCTGGATGCGTGGACTCCCTGAACGTGGCAGGAGTGCAGCATGTGGTCATTGTGGACAATGATTCCTCCGATGACTCTCTTGCGAGACTGACGTTGCCGGCGAAGGTGCGTGCGGCAGCTCCCACGCCAGATCCGCCTGTCATGGTTATCCAGGTAGCCGCAAACATCGGCTACGGCGCAGGGGCGAACCGGGGCATCGCGGCGTCGGTGGCAGAGATGGTCATGGTATGCAATCCCGACCTCGTTGTGCATCCAGGGGCTCCTGCGGCACTGGTGGCGGCGCTCGATGCCGACCCGTCTCTGGGAATTGTTGGCCCGCTCGTGCTCCAGCCTGACGGGAAGAGATACCCCTCTGCGCGTCGCTTTCCGTCCCTTGTCGACGCGGCAGGTCATGGTCTGCTCGGGTTCGTGGCTCCGGATAACCGGTTCAGCCGCCGGTACAGGTTGGATGAGCTTGATCGCACGACGCAGGCATCGGGGTCGAGCGAGGGGCCAGCCCTCGCGGTTCCCTCCGGCTCTCCGGTGAGGGATTCCCAGGGGAGGCAAGCCGTGGCTGTGGACTGGGTCTCGGGCTCCTGCTTCGCCGCTCGTAGGAGCATGCTGGAGGAACTGGGGGGATTCGACGAGTCCTATTTCATGTATGCCGAGGACGTGGATCTTTGCTCCAGGGCTCACCAGGCCGGTTGGGGTGTGGGATATCTTGCCACCGCTGTGGTCACGCATGCTCAGGGTGTCTCCACCAGCCGCCGCCCCTACCGGATGCTTGCAGAGCACCATCGATCCCTGATGCGCTACGCCGTGCGATCCACGCGAGGGTGGCGCAGGCTGCTGCTGCCAGGGGTTGCCGCAGGCTTGGGGACCCGTCTGGCGATCGCGTCCGCTCGTCATGCCGTGGCAGCCAAGAGGACGCCTGGTGTGGGCCGAGTAGCCGATCGTGTGGGCCGGGGATCGGCGCGCGGGTCTCAGAGCGGCTAGGGTGACTGACCGATCATGGCGAAGAAAGACACGGGCAAGTGGGTTGCGCGAGCTGGGGCCACCGGTGGGGGCCGGACGTACCGCGGGCAGGCACCGATCAACTGGTACCTGAGCCTGGTGCTGATCACCATTCTGGGTGTGGCGTCGGTGGTTTACAGCCGCTATGAGCGACAGCACCCGTCGAGCTCTGCTGCGAGCTCGTCGGCTCCGGCCATCGGGACACACTGGCTCGCTGCCTTCGATTTCGACGTCTGCGGGAAAGTTCAACCGAACCCTCCCACCAATCCGAACCTGGCTACGGCCGGTATCCATACGCGAGGTGATGGGCTGATACACATCTCCCCGACGAAGGCCAGTGATGCGGGTGCCAATGCCACCCTGGGCCGCTTTGTGCAGCTGTATCCGCGGATGCAGCTCAGCTCTACGTCACTGCGCTACCCGGGCGGCCGTCTCTACAGGAATGGCGATACGTGCCCGAAGGGAACTCCGGATGCAGGCAAGCGGGGCAAGGTGGATGTCAAGGTATGGTCGACGCCCACGTCGAGCCAGGCCACATTCGTCTCGGGTGACCCTGCAGCTCTGCGTCTGAAGAACGGCCAGTTGATCACCATGGCTTTCCTGCCCAAGGGAGCCTCTGTCCCGAAGCCTTCTGCTCAGAGCATCACGGCGCTGCTCCAGGGGATGTCAAAGAACGTGGCCGGCTCCTCGTCCTCCGGCACCCCGTCGACCCCTGCACCTACGAGCACCCCGTCTACCCCTTCAGGGCACACGGGAGGGTGAAGGCCGTCGTCCTCGTGGGCGGCGAGGGGACCAGGCTAAGGCCGCTGACCCTTACCCGACCCAAGCAGATGCTCCCGGTTGTGGAGCAGCCGATGATCGAGCGTGTAATCGCCCATCTCGTCTCGTATGGGATTGACGAGGTCGTCTTGTCCCTCGGGTATCGTCCTGATGCTTTCATGTCGGCTTATCCGGGCGGCCAGGTGGCCGGCGCATGTCTGTCATACGCCGTAGAGCCAGAACCACTGGACACAGCAGGTGCTGTCCGATTCGCGGTGATGTCCACCGGGATCGATAGCACGTTCGTGGTCGTGAACGGCGACATCCTGACCGACCTCGACATCGGTGCTCTGATCGACTTTCATCGACTTCGGCGAGCCGAGGCCACCATCAGCCTGATCCCGGTTGACGACCCTTCGCGTTTTGGGGTCGTTCCAACCGATGACGCGGGGCGGGTCATTGCGTTCGTCGAGAAGCCGCCCCGTGGCCAGGCACCTACCAACCTGGTCAACGCGGGTAGCTACGTCATGGAGCCATCTGTTGTCGAGCGGGTACCCGGCGACCGGCGCTGCTCGGTCGAGCGTGAGACGTTTCCGGCGATGGTGACCGACGGGAGCCTGTATGCGCTGCGGAGCAACGCGTACTGGCTCGATACAGGCACGCCTGAGGCGTACCTGAAAGCCCATCGTGATCTTCTTGACGGCACCCGCCTTGCGGGGGATGTAGCAGTTGGAACGGGAGAGGAGGTACCGCCTGCGCCAGGGGCATACCAGATGGGCCGAGGGGTGTGGGCACTTGGCCGCAGCCAGATAGAAGGAGAGGTGCTGCCATTCTCGCTGGTGGGCGCTCGGGCAGTCGTGCAATCCGGAGCGCGGGTATCGGGCTCGGTCGTGGGCTCGGGAGCATTGGTGGCCACAGGTGCGGTCGTTGCCGACTCGGTGCTCCTACCCGGTTCCAGGGTCCTGGAGGGCAGCCAGGTCAGGGGTTCCATACTGGGTCAGGATGCACAGGTTGGGCCTGGGTGTGTCGTGGGCGGGCTTAGCATCATCGGCGACGAGGTGGTGGTCGGGGAAGGCAGCTTCCTCGACGGAGCCCGCATACCAGGATCAGCACCATCCTGACCACGTCGGGTCCGGTAGGGTCGGCCAGGGTCGGTAGGGTCGGTAGAGACGAGCGTAGGGAGGTTCATCAGTGCAGACCATGGTGACCGGTGGAGCGGGGTTCATAGGCTCGACTCTTGTTGACAGGCTGCTGGCAGAGGGTCACAGCGTCGATGTCGTCGACAACCTCTCGAGCGGATCTCTGGCCAACCTGGCCGACGCGCGTAGCAATCCGGACCATGAGCTCAGCTTTCACCAGGTCGACGTACGCTCGGAGGATCTCATAGAGCTGATGGCCCGTCGGCACCCTGAAGTGGTGTTTCACCTTGCCGCGCAGGCTGACGTGAGAGTATCGGTGAGCCGGCCCGTGTTCGATGCGGAAGTCAACGTTCTCGGCACCCTGAGGGTGCTCGAGGGTGCGCGCGCGGCAGGCGGGGCGCGAGTGGTGTTCGCCGCTAGTGGTGGCACCCTCTACGGTGAGCCAGCCGAATCGGAGCTGCCGGTGACAGAGGCCTACCCTCAGCATCCGCTGTCGCCCTATGGGGTTTCCAAGAAGTCCGCCATCGACTACATGGTGGCCTATCGCGAGCTCCACGCCATAGAGTTCTGTGCCCTAGCGCTCGGAAATGTGTACGGGCCCCGGCAGGATCCTCATGGTGAGGCAGGGGTGGTTGCTATATTTGCCGAGAGGCTCCTGGCCGGACAGGCAGTGACAATCTACGGCGATGGCTCTCAGACTCGGGACTTCGTCTATGTAGACGACGTGGTCGATGCTTTCATGCGAGCCGCCACCAAGGGCGGAGGGCTGGTGTGCAACATAGGTACGGGTACAGAGGTAAGTGTCAGCGACCTGGCGAGGGAGATGGCATCCAAAGCCGGTTCCTCGCTTCCTCCGACTTATCTTCCGGCGCGCCCAGGGGAGCTTCTACACATATCCCTTGATCCCGGGCGGGCTGCCATGCATCTGGGATGGCACTCATGGACCGAGCTCGGCGAAGGGCTCACGGCTGTTCTCGATCACCTGCGACGCCAAGCCCGGCCGTGAGCAGCGCCTGAGGCACAACAGGACCCACGATCCCGTCACCCATGCAATCTGCGGAGAGGCCAGGCGACCGACCGGCACCGCTTCCCCGTGCCTATTACGACCGTGACGCGCTTAGGGTGGCTCCGCAAATGCTGAACAAGCTACTCGTGAGGGGCGAGCGCTCGGGGCGAATAGTAGAGGTGGAGGCATACAGGGGTACGCAGGATCCCGCATCTCATGCTTTCAAAGGCCCTACCAGGCGCAACGCGACGATGTTCGGGCCGCCAGGGCACCTCTACGTGTACTTCACCTACGGAATGCACTGGTGCGCGAATGCTGTATGCGGCGCCGAGGGCATCGCGATGGCGGTACTGATCAGGGCATTGGCTCCCGTCGCGGGTATCGACGCCATGCGTGACGCGCGCCCCCATGCCCGCAAGGAGACGGATCTAGCCAGTGGACCGGCCAAACTCTGCCAGGCGCTGGGCATCAGTGGCGATGACGACGGAGCGGACCTGGTGACAGGCGACAGGGGGATCATGATCCTAGATGACGGGATGGAGCCTCCATGCAAGCCCGGTATCTCGGGAAGGGTCGGGATCCGTGCCGGAGCGGAGCTACCGTGGCGATGGTGGGTCCGTGAAAGCGTGTGGGTGTCCAAGCCGGCTGCCCACTAGGGCGACCTGCCGGGCTGCGCGGCCGAGCACCCAGGGCCCGGCATTGCCCGTGCTCCACCCGCAGGTGCGTCTACCTGCCCTGATGGCCGTAAGAACGGCCTCCTGGCGGGGTATCCACCGATGCTCGCGCAGTCGCTTTGACATGCCCTCGTGGATGTCGTAAGGTAAGTACTCCCAGGACGGGAGACCATCCAGGGCTGGCACCGCCATAGGACGCGAAGATCGTCCGTAAGTGCCAGGTTGCTCCTTGAAAACGGAACAGTGAATGCCAAAAGCCAGTGCGGGCGATCGCGGGCGCGTAAGCAAACGTGATCGTAACCTTGAATGCACTGACACGGACAACATTCCGTGCTGTGCCAGTCGGCCAAAGGGGATCAGTGTCCCTGGAAGCCGGCTCTCCGATCGGCGCCAAAGCCCTAGGGCCGAGGCGAAGGTCTCGATGGAGAGTTTGATCCTGGCTCAGGACGAACGCTGGCGGCGTGCCTAACACATGCAAGTCGAACGAGGTCCATCCGATGGCAACATCGGTGAAGACCTAGTGGCGAACGGGTGAGTAACACGTGAGCAACCTACCCCGAAGACCAGGACAACACCAGGAAACCGGTGCTAATACTGGATATCCCTACCAGGTCGCATGGCCAGGTAAGGAAATGGATTCCGCTTCGGGAGGGGCTCGCGGCCTATCAGCTAGTTGGTGACCAACTAGCTGATAGGCC
>JAJZJN010000085.1 GCA_021851165.1 Actinomycetes bacterium | reverse complement strand
TGATCGGCGACGGGGTGGCATTCGCCGAGGATCCTTCCGGCTCCGGTGGGATCTTCGTCTGGGGGCAGCCGACGTGGAGCTGGGATGCATCGGACCCCGGTGCCAGGCGGCTGGCCGCGGTCCAGGTAGTGAATGCAGCGCTCTGCCGCCAGCGTGACGTCGCTGAGGCGTTCGGCGTGAACGAGACGACTGTCTGGCGTTGGCGGGAGGAGTACGCAGATGGCGGCATGGGAGCGTTGCTCCCGATCCCTCACGGCCCCAAGCGTCCCAGCAAGCTGACCACGGAGAAGGTGGATGAGATCCGAGCGCTGCACTATGCAGGCAAGACGATCGCAGCAGTAGCGGAAGCAACCGGTGTCTCCACGTTTTCGGTCCGGCGGGCACTCGGGTTGACTCCTCGCAGGCCAGTGTCGTCGAATCTCGATCTCCAGGCCGACGACGACGAAGCAGGAGAGGGAGGGGCGGGAGAGGCAGCAGCTGGCGAGCTGGTGGCCCTGGCCAAGCCAACAGAGCGCACGAACGAGCGGGCAGCTGCGTGCGGAGGAGTCCTCGACGAAGCAGCTCCGGTGATCTGCGAGGGGTCCTCGCTCCCACTGGTGGGCTCGTTGCTCATCTTGCCGGCCCTGGCAGCCACCGGACTTCTGGAGGCGGCAACTGCGGTCTATGGAGCAGGCCGCAAGGTGAGAGGCATCCACCGTTCCGCCTTCTACGGTCTGCGGTCACTCGTCCTCTGCGTGGTGTTCTCGTGCCTGGTCGGCGAGCCCCGGGCCGAAGGAGCCACCCGGCTCGACCCGGTGGCCATCGGTCGCCTGCTGGGACTCGACCGAGCACCTGAGGTCAAGCGCCTGCGGTTCCGCACAGCAGAGCTGGCTGGCGAACGCCGGGCGGACGAACTGGTCATGGCACTCGCCCAACACCACGTCGATGCCCACCCGAAAGAAGTCGGACTGCTCTACATCGACGGGCATGTGCGCGCCTATCACGGAGGAGCGGAGATACCCAAGGCCCATGTGGCCAGGATCCGTCTGGCGATGCCGGCCGAAGTGGACACCTGGATCACCGACCGCTTCGGCGACGGGCTGCTGGTGTGGCAGTCCGCCCCGGGGGCCTCTCTGGCCGGCGAGCTGGCCCTCACCGTGGACAAGGTCCGTTCCCTCCTCGGTCCCGATGCCCGGCCCACCTTGTGCTTCGACCGGGGAGGCTGGTCGCCCAAGCTGTTCGCACAGCTCGTCCTTTCCGGCTTCGACATCCTCACCTATCGCAAGTACACGAAGACCCCTGAGCCCCGCTCCGCCTTCGTCGACCACGTCTTCACCGACGACCTCGGCCACACCCAGCACTACCTGCTCTCCGACCGGACCGTTCGGGTCCCCTACAACGCCAACCGGCGTCGGTTCACCTGTCGACAGATCGTGAAACTGGACGAGGCGACCGGGCACCAGACCCAGATCCTCACCACCAGAGACGACGCTGACCCAGCCATGATCGCCCACGCGATGTTCTCGCGATGGCGGGTGGAGAACTTCTTTCGCTACATGCGTGCCCACTACGGACTCGACGCCCTCGACGCCTACGAGACCATCCCCGACGATCCGGATCGCCTGGTGGCCAACCCTGCCAAGCGCAAGGCGGCCCGTCACGCCGGAGAAGCAGCTCAGTCCATCACCAGCGCCGAAGCCAACCGGCGTCGGGCCTCCTTCGATCACCTGGAGGCGAACCGAGAGCTGACCGACGCGTACATGTCGGCACAGGCGGAGCTCGAGGCGAGAAGGGCGGCGGCCAAGGCGATCCCCGCCAAGGTGCCCCTCGGGCTCGTCCGGCCCGACGCGGTCCGCATCGATGTCGAGCGCAAGCGGATCATGGACGCTATCCGGATGGCCACCTACAACGCGGAGAGCTCCCTCGCCCGCCTGCTCGCACCGCACTACGCCCGAGCAGAGGACGAGGCCCGCAGTCTTCTGCGTGAGGCGTTTCGGACGTCGGCGGACCTCGAGGTGAACGGTGCCACCCTGCATGTCCGCATCGAGCCTCTGTCTGCCCCCCGACGCACCCGAGCGATTGCCGGGCTGTGCCAGGAGCTCAACGCCACCGAGACCATCTATCCGGGGACGAACCTGAAGCTGGTCTACTCCGTCAAGGAGGTCTGACCCTGCAAGGACTTTCGAACTACGTCATGAGTCCTGGTGTCCGGCCAGAGGGGGGATGGTCAGCCTCCCTTGTGACGCCATGACCATGTACAATCCACCGCGGGAGGCTACCGGAGTTCTCCTCGGCCCACCAACTCCGTGCCGAGGATCTGCCGCCCACTATGAACGCTGGCAGGCCACGGCGGAGGATGTCGGGGGCCGAGATCGCCGCGAACTGCCGCACGCGCCAGCGCTGCCTTCACGTATCCGGCGCCGACGCTCCTGTCGAGCACGCGGCAGCGGACACAGTGGTCCGTCATGTCGAAGCGCTCTCCGGGATCCTTCGAGTTGAGCACGAAGTCCCCGGCGACCCCCCAAAGGACGTGTGGTACGTCGCAGCCGTCGGTAGCCAACCCCGTTTCAGCGACCATGCCGAACGGCGTCACGACATTGGCCGAATAGAGGGAGATCGGCCCACCGAGCCTGCTCAGCGGCGCGAGCAGATGGCTGGGCGGCGAGCCGGGCTCGTCCAGATTGGGCACGAGAGCCGCCCCTGTGACCGTACCAGCCGCCGTGAGCAGTTCGAGAGTGGGGGGGCCCGTACCGACACACGGCCACTGAGAGGAACGCAGCGAGGTCCGCGCATGGTCGCACTTGTCGGTGAGGTCCGCACTCGTTGGTCGTCCCTCCCGCCCTTGAGATACCGGGTGGCTCGCGGCTCGCCGGTGCGGGGGTCGGCCCTTTCGGGGGTGGGGGGTAAACACCGCGCGCATAACACCGCGACACACCAAACCCCCCGCACCAACCGACCGCCGACCACCATCACCCACACCAGTCACACACCCTGCCCCCAACCGATTCATGCCACCTGTCACCCCACACCCAAAACACCACCCGCCGTCGTGAGCCGAGCAAATATGTGACGGACCCGGTTTTTTTCCCTTCTAGCTCAAATCGGGAGACGCGGAGGCACCAGTGCACAATGGAGACTTTTTTGGGGGTCCACCAGCGTCACGTATGTGACGAGAGTCCCCGACGGTTTTGTGTCACCTGACGCCCCGGTAGGGGGGGTCGGTGACAACCCCGGACCGGAGCGGGTCGGTCGCGCGACACACCGGCCACGTAGTAGGTGAGGCCAGGATTCGCCCGGCCTCGCCGAGTAGATGGAGAACAGACATGGCACAAAATCGTGAGCCGATGACGGGCGCTGAGCGGACTAGGGCGTGGCGGGAACGGCGGCAGGCGGCACTAGAAGCGGCAGCGAAACAGGTCGGGACCGCCCCCCTGCGGGACGAAATCGAACGGGTGCGGCTCTCCTGGAGTGACCGAGATCAGGCAGCTGCCGGGATGACCCCGCCGACGTAGCGGGATGCGTGGACGCGTTCGCGCTCGGCGGCGAGGTGATGACGCCAGTACTCGTCCCAGTCGCCGTTGGCGCGTACAGCCCGGAGCTTCAGCATCGCTTCGGCTCCGTCGAGGGACCACCGAGAACCGGTGATGTCGAACCGGTCGCGCACGAGGTGTCGGCACGCCCCTTCGATCACTCCGGTGGCGATCGGGTAGCCGGCCGAGAGCGCTTTTGGATACTCGAGGTAGAGCCGCTTGTTCTTCAAGTACCGCGCGCACTCGTCGGCCTTCTTGCGCTTCGACCCGTCGAGGTCGATGGCCGTGGCCTTGCGGGTGATCGAGCCGGCGACAAGGCCGGCCTTGCCTTCGAGCACGGCCAGGCCCTTCTCGGCACCCCAGGCTTCCGCGGCCGGGTCACCCTCGGTAAAGAAGCACCAGGCAGCACCCCAGAGGTACTCGAGGACGTGGGTGAAGTCACAGACGATCGTCACCTCGACGCCCCGGCCGCGTGCCTCGGCACGGATCACGTCGATCTGGTGCTTCGCGCCGTCGACGAGAGCAACCCATGGACGTTCATGGCGGGGGTTACGGCGCTCTGCTTCGTCGAAGGCGGCAGCGATGACCTCCCTCGCGCTGTCGACAACACTGGCCGTCAACCACTTCCCCGTTGCCACCGGTGCCGGTGCCTTCTTCTTGTCGTCACTTCGGGCGAAGACGTCGGCCGGGGTGCGTGGTACCGGGGTGGCGTCGTAGACGACGGCGAGCTCGGCCATGCGCTTCGAGTTGCGCTGCTCGCCTTTGGAGAGCCTCGCTTTCAGCTTGTGCTTGTCGGCGCGGGCGGCCTTCATGGTGGCAGGGCGCAGGGCGCAGGGCGTCGGGGCGCATCACGATCCCCTTGCCGTCAGCAGAGATGACGAGCACGTCGGCGCCGCTGCCAGGCTCCCGGCACTTGTTGTCGTAGAAACCCTCGACGTCGAGAGCAGCACGCCGAGCGAGCTCTTCCACCTGGCGTTTCCCGAGATCGACGCCGGTCCCCCGGGCGATCGCCGCCTGTGCCTCCTCGTAGCTGCCCCGGGTTGCTTCGATCGCCGCCAGGGCCCGCAGCCCGTGGCTGTGACGCTCGGCGGGCAGGTTCAACGAAGCGTCTTGGAGGTGCAGGTTCTCCGCTCCTTTGGCCCGATACGCGAACCGGTTGACGGTGACGCAGCCGACGATGGTGGCAAGGCCCCGGCGGTGACCTGCCTCGATCACTTGATGCTCGACACCTGCCGCATCGATGACCGAAGCAGCACGGCGCTCCCGGGACGCTCGCAGATCCAGGTGGTCTTGAAACAGCTGGCGCAGCAGCTCCCGGCCGCTCGTTGCGAGCCGGGTCTCGAGCTCGTCGTGGGTGAGCGCGCCAGCCTCCTCGCCGGAGAGGAAGCCGACGAGGGAGCCGTAGATCACACCCGCGCGGGAAAAGGTTCCCGGCGAGACCTCGTTCAGCGCCGGCGAAGCCGGGACACGAGCTGTGCCAGTCCGGCGTTCGCCTCCTCCTCGAGGCGCTTCTTCGCCGCCCGGTAGCGCTCTGTGGCGGCTCTCACCGCTTCGACCTCGTCTGGGGGCAGCATCACGACCCGTGTCCGGCTGTGCTCGGAGTAGCTGAGCACCACCGACTCGTGCAGCGCCCCGTCGGTCGCGCAGCGGCAGTTCGCCTTCCCGCACCGACGGCGCTGGGTGACCACCGTTCCTCGAATCGTCTCGGGCACTGCCCCCTTCGCCTTGGCCGGCACGTGACATAGCGTAGACCTCCAATCCGCGAGTGACTAACACGCAGATTCTCCCTCATGCCAGGCGAAAGGTGGGGGATATCGAGGTGCTCAGGCTGCGATCAGTGGCGGGCTACGGCGTTGACCAGGAGAAGCTCCGTGCGAGCCGTCACTCCAGGAGAGCCACACCCGAATGGTTGGCGTGTTCCTATCAGAGTCGCTGGTGCTGTACGCTCTGTCATGGCTGGATGGTCAGAAGTTCAGCCTAGCAGATGCTTCCGTGAGCGGTATCGAAATGCTCCGCGGTGTCTGCTTCGCCTGGCAAGCGCCGCGCATTGCTCGGCACGTCAAGTTGCGGAGTGGCGCAGTTGGTTTCCAGAGATGCCAGCGTTCCGACGACCACCGCCTCCTTCACGGTAGAGCAAGGTTGAGGGGACGGCATCGGCGTTCGTTGCACCGATGGATCGAAGAGGTGTCCCTAGATCCAGGCGTAACATTGTTGGTGGTTGTCGAACGACGACAAACGATGATCACATGTGGCTATTTGCTAATGGAAGAAAATCATACAGGGGCGTGGACTGTTGCCAAAGCAGAGCGATGGGAATGCGCCGCTAAGGATCCGACCAGATGGAAGCAGGTGCCGCTCGCCTCTGTCGCCGCACCTACGATCAATACGCGAAATGCAGTTGCGTTAGACACAATGTCAACCAGGTAGCGGAGGAACACAAAGGGTCCAAGTGTACAACGGGGTTAAGTATTGACGGCGATCCGGAGCGACTTCGACAGTCTCAGATGTCCGGTAATGGAATAACGTGAACAGTTGAACCTCACGACGGTTGCATGAGGTAGGTGATCGGTCGGTTGTCACCAGGGATACTGGGCGCCGGGCGGTCGGCGATCTCGTTCAGGAGTTCACGGAGTGCCGTGGCGATGCGTGGGGTGTCGGGGCGGGCAAGGGTGACAGTGATGTGTCTGGGTGAAGAGGCAATGTGGGCATCTAGGTGCAGCAGGTGTCGGGTGGTGGCTCGATATTCGTTCGGGTCATCAAGATAGGCATTGTGGACCCTGTCGGTCATCGCTGTGCTGTGGAAACTCGTGTTCATGCTCAGCCCGATGGGTCGGGGACCTCACCACGAGCACAAAATGGCACGAGCAATCCGCGGGCTTCGGCGTCAACGCTTTGTTGTGCCTGGTGCTCGCCATAGGCGACCTGCGACGGCTGGAACCTCGTGGTCGGTCCTGGATCCAGCGGCCGGACCGGAGACATCCGAGCCGGGCACGCCGCGCGGCCCAGGGCAGGAGGTCCACGGGTACCCTGTACCTTGGTCCTCAGTCCGCCGTAGAGGGTAGGTTGCCATGAAAGGTGCTGGTCGCTCCGTTGGGGCCTCAGGGGATGCGGGCACGAGTCGAATAGCCAATCCCCGTCGTCATCCCGGTGGCCGTCGGCCGTGGTGGCAAGTGGGCCGGTTGCACCTCCCGGCCGGTGCCACCGGGGTCGGGTCTTCGCGTCACCGGTCCCTGCTCGGGGCGGCCACTGCCGTCCTGGTCGTCGGGCTGGTGGTCGCAGCATGTGGAACCAGCACCGAGGTGACAGCACCAGGTGCCCACATCGGTCAGCGGCTGCACAGCGCGACCGGCCGCGCAACGACAAGCCAATCCGCACCGAGCTCGCCCGCTTCATCGGCCACTCCCACCCTTCGCTCTCCGGGACCGCTCACCTATGGTCGGCACGGCACCCTGTACGTGGCAGATCCGGCAACGAACCAAGTCTGGGCGCTTTCTCCCGGGGACTCCCCCCGGTTGGTGGCCGGAACGGGGACGGCTGGGTTCTCGGGAATGGGAGGACCCGCACTCGACGCGGCGCTGGACCGACCGGAAGGACTGGCCAAGATCGGATCCATTCTCTACATCGCTGACACCGGTGCGAACCGAGTGCTGGCGGTGAATGCGACCGGCATCGTCAACGTCGTGGCCGGTAGCGGCGCCACCGCCTCGGGGATGGCGCCTGCAGGTGGGCCGGCGCTGTCCACAGCGATCGGCCCGAACCTCTTCGGGGTAGCACCAGGACCGCAGGGGTCGCTGTTCATCGCCACCGCGAACGAGATCCTCGAGTTGCAGCGAGCCAGCCTGTCCGTCGTCATTGCCGGAACGTCCATCTTGGGCGTCGATCCGCACTTCCCAGATGCCGCACAGTGCGATCCCAGTGGTGTGGCTCTCAGTGGGGGCGGGAACCTGTACTTCGTCTGTGCCAATGTGGATGGGCTCTTCGAAAGGCAAGCCGATGGCACGCTGTCATACCTTGGACAGTTCCGCTCGCACGGTGTCGCTCTGTTGGGTGCAACGCCCAGCGGGAGCGTGATCGGCGCGACCGGTGGTGTCGTGTCCATCGCGCACGGGGCCATGACGGTAGTCGAAACCTTCCCCGCCACCCTTGCCGATGTCGGACCCTTCCAAGCGGAGTACGTCGCAGAGGCACCGACGGGCACGTTTGCCGCCGACCAAAGCGGTGGCGACGGCATTGGGCCACCAGCCATCATCACGTTCACATCGGGGACGACCCCATCGGTGCTCTGGCCAACCTGAACGGACAACGAACGGCACCCGTCGGGGTCAATGGCCAGATCGTAAAAAATCGAACAGACCATGGCGGCACAGAACACCGCCCACGAGGCTGCCAAGGCCCTAGAGGCAGACCGCCATGCGGCAATTATGGCGTCGATCCGACGACTCCGAATCGCCGTCGAGGCCGTGGAATCCCGGATTGAACCGCCGGTTGATGGAGGCGTGGCAGCCCCGCATCCGGTCCCGGACGACCAGCAGATGCCCCCCGGCGGGCAGGAGATGGACGTCGATTCGGCACCGGACGTGCAGCCGCCGGTGGAGGTCAAACCATCGCTAGCGAGTCCCCGGACCGCCGCTGAGCTACTTGCCCTGGCCGCTGCAGCGGGCATCGCGCCGGATGTGGTCAAGGCTACGACGCTCCGACTGTGCGGTCCGCTGACGGGTGCGGAGCGCACCGCCGACGAGCTGGAGCGGGTGTGGACTGCCCTCCAGGCGGGTGAACTGGCGGCCCCTGTAGACCCTCCAGCACCCACGTCGCCGGGGCTGGGATCGGTTGTGGAACCCCTGGCCGAGCTGTTCGGTCAGAGCGCCGGGACACCCCCCGGCCATGAGGTAGATGACAAGGATGGTTTCTGGGATGCACCGGAAGGGACGTTCTGAAATGACCATCGCACGGCAGGCGAGGGGAAGCGGGACCCCCGGTCCGCCGCGTAGCGACCTGCTACCCTCGCCGCGTGCGACGGCGAGGCTCTGGGACGGTCCGACGACTGCCTTCGGGTCGGTGGCAGGCCAGGTTGGTGCGGCCGGATGGGACGCGGGAATCACTGGGTTCCTGGCCCACCCGCTCCGAGGCTGAACGTGCCCTCGTCCGGGCCGAGGCCGACCAGCTCCGAGGTGAGTGGGAGCCGACCCCTGACGATCCGGGGACGGTCGGGGAATGGGCTGACAGGTGGCTGGCTGGTGCACACCACCTCAAGCCGACTACCAGGTCCGGTCACATGTCGATGCTGCGCGCTCACGTCCTGCCCCGTTGGGGAAGCGTGCCTGTGACTGCCGTCCGCCGTGGCGACGTGGTGACGTGGGTCGGTCAGTTGGTCCAGGATGGATGCAAGCCCGACGTGGTGCGCCGGGCAGTCGCCACCCTCCGCATGACCCTCACCGGTGCGATGGATGGTGGCATGCTGACCGTCAATCCCGCCGCTGCGATCCCCCTACCCCGGCCTCCACGTCACAACGTGCGCCCCCTCACCGTTGCCCAGGTGGAAGCCCTGGCCGCCGCAATCGAGCACCCCGCACTGCGAGTGGGAGGCAACGGGGCTTCCGTCGGTCGTCGAGAGCGCCCCGACCTGGCCCTGGCCGTCCGCCTCGCCGCCTACACCGGCCTACGTGCGGGTGAGCTGTGGGCGTTGCGTCGTAGGGACCTTGACTCGGCCTGCAGGACGCTCAGGGTCCGGGAGTCGCTGGCCGAGGTGGGTGGGCATCTCGTGTTTGGCGCGACAAAGACTGGGGTCATCCGCGCGGTCACATGGCCAGCCTCCCTTGACGACGCAATCTCACGGCACATGTCCACCCGACCTCCCGACCCGGACGCCCTGGTGTTTGCGTCCGGGTCGGGAGCGCCGACCCGCCACCGGGCATTCAGTGCACGCCACTTCAGACCGGCGCTCGCCGCCGCCGGGCTGCCGCCGACGACCAGGTGGCACGACCTGCGCCACACCCACGCAAGCCTACTGATCGCCATGGGTGCCCACCCGAAAGCCATTCAGGAACGGCTGGGCCACAGCTCGATCACGGTCACCCTCGGTACCTATGGACACCTATTCCCCGGTGTTGGGGATGAACTCGCACAGGGGTTGGATGCCCTGATCGTCACTACGAGAGGGCACGGTGAGGGCACACAAATTACTACCGCACCATCCAGCGAGCCGAAAAATGCCATCTGAACTGGTTGTTCTTTGGTGGAGACGATGGGACTCGAACCCACGACCCCCTGCTTGCAAAGCAGGTGCTCTAGCCAACTGAGCTACGTCCCCGGAAACGGCAGGGCGGTGGGCGGCTTTGCCCAGGATGTCCTGCCGTAGCGGTTCGGCGACCATCGTATGCGCTACAGCGGGCTCTGCGGTACTCCCGCGTTGTGCCTGCCTCCGGCGACGTGAAGGCCGAGCATGACGGCAGCAGCGCCACCAAGGCACGCGACTACTAGTTGAGCTCGGCGGCGGCGACGGCGAGCGGTTGCTGGATCGTCGTAGAACGAGCCAGGCACCGACAGTGAGTAGCTGCCGAGGGGAATGACGTTAAGCCACAGGACTCCGTGCGCGCTACCTCTGCTCACCCGAACGTGTCCGTGGGCCAGGGATGCCATAGGGGACGACTGGGCGCTGCAGAGCTTGGCCAGCTCCATCCAGGGTCCGTACAGCAGCGGGGCTGTAGGGGTCGGGCCGTCAGTGATCGTGATCCGACCAGGCTGGAACGTCAGGGTCACAGCGACATCACGATCTGAAGCCTGCAGGACCAGATTGCCCCGGGCGATTGAGGCGGCACGTGCCCGAGACGGAAAGTCGCGGAGGTTGCTGGTGAGCAGATCGGCCAGCATGCTGGCCATCCCGGAAGCGCCATCTCCCCCCGAGATGACGACAGCCGGAGCCCGCGCTGCCAAGCTAGATGCGCAACGGGCTATCGAGCGGCTTACCGAGCTGCTCATCGAGTTGCCCCGACCCTAGGAGCTGACCGGCCAAGTGG
>JAJZJN010000003.1 GCA_021851165.1 Actinomycetes bacterium | reverse complement strand
GAGCTGGCGGTGGTTCCTCGGCTACGACCACGAGGCGAGCCTACAGGGTCGGAGGGGAAATATGTGACGAAGGTGTCATAGACTAGAGCAGTGAATTGGCACGGCCCACCGTGATGTGCAGACGGAGCTCCATAGGATCCCATGCGAGGAGGTTCGAAGTGGCCGGTATAGATAGTGACGTCGAAGCTGGGCGAGAGGTCGCCGCGGAGGTGCTGAACAAGGTGGTAGGCCGGGTTTCGTGGATAACGCTGAACCGGCCGGCTGTGCACAATGCCATGACTGGTGGCCAGCGTGAGCGTGTGATAGCGCTTCTCGAGGAGGCCAGCGAGTCCATAGGGATCGGAGCAGTCGTCATCGCTGGGACCGGGGAAGGGTTCTGCAGCGGCGCCGACCTGCGCTCTGGCCGCAACGGGGGCATGGTGCGCCCAGCGGAGGCCCCGGAGAGAACGATGGGCGAGGTGGCCCGGATGATACGGCACGGCGCCCAACGCTTGATCGGGGCAGTCCTCGACTGCGAGAAGCCGGTTGTAGCCGCGGTCAACGGTACGGCAGCGGGCCTGGGCGCGCATCTCGCGTTTGCTTGCGACCTGGTCATCGCTTCCGAGGGCGCTCGCTTCATCGAGGTGTTCGTGAGGCGAGGCATAGCGCCGGATGCAGGTGGGGCTTACCTGCTGCCGAGGCTGGTCGGATTGCAGCGCGCGAAGGAGATGGTGTTCTTCGGGGACGACCTGACTGCACGTGAAGCCGCCCGCCTCGGCATGGTCAACCGCGTCGTCGCGCCGGAGGACCTGGAGCAGGTGGCGGGCGAGTGGGCGACCCGGTTGGCCGCGGGACCTACGAAGGCGATAGGGATTGCAAAGTGGCTTCTCAATCGCTCGCTTGACTCGGATCGGGCGACGGCGTTCGAAGAGGAGGCTATGGCCCAGGAGCTCGTCACATCCACGGCAGACATGGCCGAGGGCATGTCTGCATTTGCAGAACGGCGAAAGCCACGGTTCCGCGGCTGGTAGAGGCAGCTGCCTATTGTCGACTTACCGCCGAGGCGCCCTGGCGTAGGACGAACTTCTGGATCTTGCCGGTAGCGGTCTTCGGCAGCGTGTCCACGAAGTGCACCCCTCGCGGGATCTTGAAATGGGCGATCCTGTCACGGACGAACGCGATCAGCTCCTCCTCGGTGACGCTGCTGGAAGGCTTCAGAACCACGAAGGCGTGAGGGGCCTCGCCCCAGCGGATGTCCGGCAGGCCCACCACGGCTGCTTCTTGTACTGCCGGATGGCGGAGCAGGGCCGCCTCCACCTCGATGGAGGAGATGTTCTCGCCGCCACTGATGATCACGTCCTTGATCCGGTCGCGTATCTCCACGTAACCGTCGGGGTGTGTGACGGCCGCGTCGCCCGTGTGGAACCACCCGTCGCCCATCACGTCCCGGGTGGCATCGGGATCCTCGAAATATCCTTTCATGACTACGTTGCCCCTCACGACTATCTCGCCCAGGGTCTCGCCGTCCCATGGCACCTCGCTGCCGTCGTCGCCCAGGACCATCAGCTCGCCCGAGGTGATGAGCTCGACCCCCTGGCGTGCCTTGATGGCCGAGCGTTGCTCGAGGCCGAGCTGGTCGTGGTGAGCCCGCTGCTCGCACACGGTGATGAACGGCGCTGTCTCGGTGAGCCCGTAGACCTGGGTAACCGTCCAGCCGAGGTCCTGCTCCAGGCGTTCGATCGTTGCCGGGGCAGGTGCCGCCCCTGCAGTTACGACGTTGACTCCAGGGGTGACACGGCCTCGAGCCTCTTCGGGACAGGTGGCCAGGGAGATGAGAACCGTGGGTGCGGCACACAGCCAGGTGGCGGCCTCGGTTCGCAGCATCTCGAACACGAGAGCCGGGTCCACCTTCCGCAGGCATATGTGGGTCGCCCCCGCTGCGGTGACGGTCCATGTATAGGTCCAGCCGTTGGCGTGGAACATCGGCAAGGTCCACAAGTAGCGCTCGCCGAGTCCGATACGCAGGTGGAGCAGGGTTCCGACGACGTTCATATAGGCGTTGCGGTGGGTGATCATGACGCCCTTCGGGCGGGCGGTGGTCCCGCTCGTGTAGTTGATCGTCAGCAGGTCGGTCTCGTCTAGAAGCGGCTTGGTGAAGCGGGTCCCTGCGGCACCGAGCAGCTCCTCGTAGTCCTCCCAGCCGTCGCGTGCTCCCTCCAGCGCCACGAAGTGCTCCACGCCGGGCATCTGGGATCGGACCTTGTCGACATCGTCGAGGTGGTCGGCATGCGCGCAGAGGATCTTCGAGCCGGAGTGATTGACTATGTAGGCGAAGTCGTCCGGTGCGAGGCGGTAGTTGACGGGAACGAGCACTGCCCCCAGCTGGGGCACGGCATAGTAGGACTCGAGCTGGGCATGGGTGTTAGGGGCTATATAGGCGACACGGTCACCCCGAGCGGTGCCTAATGTCTCGAGGGCTGAAGACCAGCGGTCGCAACGGTCGAAGAACTGCTCGTAGGTGAGTCGTAGTTCTCCGTCGACTACGCCCTCGTAGTCCCCGTACAGTCTTCTGGTCCGGCGGGCGAACTCGAGTGGGGTGAGCGGGACTTCCATGGGCCCTCCTCGGTGGGACCTTCGCTGCGCCAGGCAGAACGAGCGAGACCCCCTCCTAGTTCCGACGCTTGCCAGGGTACATCCCGGCTCTGCCACGCGCGCCGTCATTGCTCGCGCGCCTCGGGTTCGAGCACTTCCCAGCGGACTGGCCTAGGCGCTACACTGACATGAAAGTCAGGGAACTACGCCACCGGCTCGGTGGCTGGTTCCGGGAGATGGGGAGATCGAGGGAGGGGTCATGGCACGTGAGTACCGGCTGGTGTCGGCCGATGGGCATGTGGTGGAGCCGCCTGGGATGTGGACCGAGTACCTCCCCAGGCGCTTCCACGACAGGGCGCCGCGGTTGGTGAAGGATCCGAAGGGAGGCGACGCGTGGGAGCTAGCCCCGGGGGCCCCCCCGATGCCGATAGGGCTTGTGACCAATGCCGGTCCATGGGGGAAGCGCTATGAGGACCTGGAATGGTACGGCTCCACGTATGACACGATCCGCCGGGGTGCCTTCTCTGGCAAGGAGCGGATCGAGGAGCAAGACGTCGACGGGGTGGATGCAGAGGTCCTGTTCCCCTCGCAACGGACCATGGCTGCCTTCATGGCACAGGAGGACGACGATTATCACCTGGCTGGGCTTGAGGCCTACAACACCTGGATGCACGACGAGTTCATGGCCACCGATCCCGAGCGTCTCATAGGCCTGGCTCAGATGCCAGGTGTGGACGTCCCCACGGCTGTCAAATGGCTTCGAGATGCCAAGCTGGCGGGGTTCCGAGGGGTGATCATCTCGGCGTATCCCTCTGGCAATCCGGCGCTCTCCGCTGAGGACGACCCGTTCTGGGAAGCCGCCGAGGAAGAGCAGATGCCAGTGCACATTCACAGCGGCTTGCGTCAGGCAGGCAAGCGTCGCCAGGCCGGTGCAGGTCGGCAGGCCGCGTTCGAGGCCGGTAGGCCACCTGGCCTCGCACAGATGGGTGGTGCGGTCGGGGATGCCTCGCACTTCATGTCCGAGTTCATCTACTCGGAGATGTTCGACCGCTTCCCAGGGCTGAGGATGGTCGCGGTCGAATGCGGGACGGGATGGATACCTCATTTCCTGGAGCACATGGACGACCACTACTGGCGGAACCGGACCTGGGTGGGATCGACGCTGAAGATGCTTCCGAGCGAGTACTTCCGGCGGAACTGGAAGGCTACTTTCGTGCGTGAGCCATTTGCCGTAGCCGTGAGGCACTGGATAGGGGTGGACAACATGATGTGGTCCACCGACTACCCGCATCACCGCCATGACTGGCCCTACAGCCGCCGGGTGCTCGAGGAGTCCTTCGGTGGGGTGCCCGAGGCCGAGAAGCGCCGGATGGTCTGCGACAACGCGCGGCTGCTCTACGGGCTCGGTTGATGTCGTGAGGCACGCTCCTTGGGGCTATGAAGGCAGGCGGGTGCTCGTGAGCGGTGGCGGAGGCTCAGGCATGGGCGCCGCAGCAGTGGCGGATCTGATCGGTCTCGGGGCGGAGGTCCACGTGATCGACCTGAAAGCACCCGCTTCCGAGGTGGCCTCCCATCAGGCAATAGACCTTCGCGACCCGCAGGCAGTCGGAGAAGCGGTGGAGCGCATCGGTGCTCCGGTGGACGCGCTGTTCAACTGCGCGGGCCTCGCGGGGCCGCCCTTCACGGGGCTCGACGTGATGCTGGTGAATTTCGCGGCTGCCCGGCACCTTACCGGGCTGGTGGTGCCTCTGATGGCAGCGGGCAGCGCCGTGGTGAGCGTGTCCTCGGCGGGCGCTTACGGGTGGGAGCAATCCATTGGCCAGGTTGAAGGCCTTGTGGCGACCCCCGGATACGTCGAGGCCCGTGAATGGTGCGAGGAGCATCCAGAGGTGGTGGGCGAAGGCTACCTGCTTTCCAAGCAGGCGGTCGCCTTGTGGACGATGCATGCCGCGATCGATCTCGCCCCTCACGGGATACGTGTGAACTGCACGAGCCCGGGTCCGACGGACACACCGATGATGCCGTCTTTCGAGTCGTACATGGGCAAGGAGTTCATGGACCGCTTCCCGAAGCCGCTCGGGCGCAATTCGACACCCGAGGAGCAGGCCCATGTCCTGGTGTTCCTGAACAGCTCGGCGGCATCGTACATGACAGGTTCCAACGTCTACGTCGATGGAGGATTCTCGGCGGGCATGCTGACCGGCCGCCTGGACTTCTCGCTGCTTGCCGGGGGGGCACCCGTAGGTGCCTGAGCGGCGAGAGGAGGTGGCGAGGCACGGTGCGGCGCCGCGGCGGCGAGACGATATAGACGAGCTGTTCCACCCGCGCGCGGTTGCTCTCATCGGCTCCGTGCGGCGGGAGGCCGACCCCGACAAGCTGCGCAGGGCCAACGATGGGCGATGGGGGACGACCTGGTATCTCGTGAACGCCAGAGGGGGTCGGGTTGGCGACATCCCGGTCTACGAGCACGTGACCGACATACCCGGAGAGGTGACTCTCGCGGTGGTCAACGTCGGGACGAGCGATGTCCCCCAAGCCATGGAGGAATGCGGCAAGCACGGTGTGCGCCACGTCTTGATCTTCACGGCTGGTTTCAGCGAGGTCGGGCCCGAAGGAGCGGCACTCGAGCGCGAGGTGGGCGAGGCGGCGCGGCGCTACGGGATCAGGGTGTTCGGCCCGAATACGAACACGAACGCCTTCGAAGCGCTTCAGGAGCCCCCGCGGCTTCGGGGCGGCCGTATAGGGCTCATCACCCAGAGCGGGCACCAGGGAAGGCCCCTTGTCCAAGGAGCGGAGTTCGGAGTCGCGTTCTCTCGGTGGGTTCCCACTGGCAACGAGCTCGATTACGAGGCGGCAGACTTCATCGAGTATTTCGCTTACGACGCCGACACAGCGGTGATCGCCGGTTATTTCGAAGGCTTCCGTGACCTGCCCAAGCTCCGGAGGGCACTTGAGGCGGCCAACGAGCAGCACAAGGCCGTTGTCGCTTTGAAGATCGGCAGCACCCGAGCTGGTGCCCGGATGGCAAGCTCGCATACAGGGCACCTAGCCGGGTCGGATGCAGTTGTCGACGGCCTGTTTCGCCAGTACGGGGTGGTCCGGGTGCGTGATCTCGACGAGCTGCTGGAGACCGCTGCGTTGTTCGCCAAGCTTCCTGCGGGCACAGGGGCGCGTTGCGCTCTCTACTCGATCTCCGGGGGATCGGGAGCGCTTATGGCAGAGGTGGCAGAGTCCCATGGTGTCGAGGTTCCCACCCTGTCGGCCTCTACCCAGCAGGCGCTCAGAGAGATCATTCCCGGCTACCTCACTGTCGTGAACCCAGTTGACAACGGCGCGCAGTTCCTCCTGGCGGCTCCCCTGGATCAGCGGAGACGGGTGTTCGAGCTGCTGGCAGCCGATCCGGCGGTAGACGTCATCGTCGTCGGGCTGACCGGAGCCCTGGGGCGGCTGACCGACCGATTTGCCGAGGACATCGTGGCATTTGCCGATGATCTTTCCAAGCCGATCGTGGTGACATGGAACTCGTTCAAGACGGACCAGCCGGGCTTCAGGACGCTTGTGGACGCAGGCATGCCGATGTTTCGCTCTTTTCGCAATTGCTTTGCGGCGCTGCATGCCTTGGGTCGCTACAAAGAGGCGACCAGGACGTTCCGGCACCGTCGTCGCCCGGCTACTCGGATGCCCTCTCGACTCGCCGAGGTGCTCGACTGCGCCAGCAGCGATGGGGCATTCCTCGGATCCGCCGAGACGCGTGAGCTGCTGTCGGCCTTCGGCATTCCTCTGGTGGAGGAAGCTCTCGCTCGTCATGGGGCAGAGGCAGGCCGCCTTGCCAAGCAGATCGGGTTTCCCGTAGCCATGAAGGTTTCGTCGCCGAGCTTCCCGCACAAGTCGGATTTCGGGCTGGTCGAGCTTGGCATATCGAGCGCTGCCGCTGCCGAGCGGGCCTACGCCGCGCTGTTGCAGCGCGCCGCGATGGCTGATCCGAAGGCTGTTGTCGAGGGTGTGGTTCTTCAGCGCGAGGTCCGGGGTGGCACGGAGATGATTGTCGGTATGTCGCGCGACCCTATCCTCGGTCAGGCGATCCTGGTAGGTACCGGTGGGATCCTGGCCGAGTTGCTTGCAGATGTGTCCGTACGACCCCTGCCCATAGATCGGCGTGACGCGACCGAGATGGTGGGCAGCCTTCGGGGTGCGGCGCTGCTCCAGGGCTTCAGGGGCAGGCCACGCGGGGACGTTCGCTCGCTGGTGGAGGTGATACTGGCGGTTGCTGCGTTGGCTGGAGCGTGTGGAGAGCGATTGGAAGAGCTGGACTTGAACCCGGTAGCCGTGATGCCGGAGGGCGCGGTGGTGCTCGACGCCCTGGCCGTAGTGGGCAGGCCGGTCGTAGCAGGCAGGCAGTAGAGCATGGACCTGGAGCTGACCGCCGAGCAGGGCGCGCTACGCGATGTGCTGCGGTCGGTGCTGGAAGCACAATGCCCGGTATCGCTTGCGCGCAGCATCGTAGAAAGCGACGGCGAGGGGGTAGCCAGCCGGGACGGCAGAATCCAGACTACGGTCGCCGGAGAGCTCTGGGCTCGGATGGCCGAACTGGACTGGCCGGCGCTCACTGTGCCCAGGGCTTACGGTGGGGTGGGGCTTGGGACCGTGGAGCTCGCGGTGATGAGCGAGGAGCTCGGGCGCGCACTCGCACCAGGACCCCTTGCAGCTACGGTGTCACAGTTCGTTCCCGCCGTGGCCGGAGGGGGCAACGATGCACAACGGCACCGTTTCCTCCAGCCCGTTGCGCGAGAAGGCATGGCTGGAACCCTGGCTGTGGCCGAGGAGTCCGGTTCCTGGGTACCCGAGGCGATCAGGGCCACCGCGAGGCGCGTTGATTCGGGCTATGCCCTGGAGGGCGTCAAGCACTATGTGTTCGATGCCGGAACGGTGAGCGAGATCGTCGTCGCGGCCCGGGTGGACTCAGGTGTCGGGCCGGCAGGTGTCGGGCCGGCAGGTGTCGGGCCGGCAGGTGTCGGGCCGGCAGGGATCTCCCTGTTCGTGGTGCCCCGGCAGGCCGTGAAGGTGGTGCCGATGGCCAATCTGGATGCATCGAGGCAATATGCGACCGTGGTGCTAGGAGGGGTCGAGGTTGGCGAGGATAGGTTGCTCGGAGTGCCAGGTCACGGGGAGGCTGCCTTGGACCGGGCGCTCCAGGTGGCCACCGTTGCGTTGAGTGCGGAGATGGTGGGCACCTGCCAGGCGATCTTCGACACCGTCCACGCTCATGTGACGAGCCGCGAGCAGTTCGGGGTGAAGATCGGCTCGTTCCAGGCGATAAAGCACAAGCTGGCTGACATGTACGTTGCCCTGGAGTCTGCGCGTGCTCTCGCATACTATGCAGCGCTCGCTGTTGCCGAGGACGATCCGGGACAGGGGTTGGCGGTAGCGATGGCGAAAGCTGCCGCTGGTGACTGCCAGAGGCTGATAGCCCTGGAGGGCATCCAGTGCCTGGGAGGCATCGGATATACCTGGGAGCACGACATGCACCTCTACGTGAAGCGGGTCAAGGCATCTGCCGGCATGTTCGGCACCGCAGCCGAGCACCGGGAGCGGGTGGCCTCCCTGCTGGGCCTCTAGCCAGGCTACCGGCGAGCCACCGGCGGCTCAGGACCTGGCTCCCGGGTAGCCGCCTCCCCCGAAGAGGCTGTCAAGGGCGTCGTAGTCGACGGCAAAGCCTGTCCGGGGCAGCGATGAGGTCACCACCACGGACTTAGGCTTCTTATAGGAGGCTATGTGCTCCTGGCAGTGGTCGATAATCTCCTGTGGCTCCACGGCAGCTCCTTCCAGGGGCACCACTATTGCCTTGACGTTCTGGCCCCACGTTCTGTCGGGAACCCCTATCACGGCGACGTCGGCCACCGCGGGGTGGGTGCGTATGCAGGCCTCCACCTCGCTTGGATAGATGTTCTCGGCGGCGGACTTGATGATCCGCGTGAGCGGGCCGACGAATGTGAGCGAGCCGTCGCTCTCCATGCGACCCAGGTCCCGGGTGTGGTGCCAGCCCCCTTGACGCCGCTCGACGCTGAGCTCGGGGCGGTTGTGATAGCCGTTCATCACCGTCGCCCCGCGCACGGCAATCTCGCCGGTCAGCCCGGGCGCCAGCTCCTCCCCGTCGGGGCCGAGTATCGCTATCTGGAGGAACGGTGCAGGCCGGCCGTGGCTGCCCAGGCTCGGCCCGAGCGCTTTGAAGGTCGCCAGTCCCATCACCTCGGTCTGGCCGTAGCCGCCCGGGTGACGGCCCCAGGGACTGTCGTCGACGGTGACCATCGCCGTCCACTCCGGCTTGCCGGCGAAGGTCCGGAGGCTTTTCAAGCTGTAACGGCCGTCGCTGTTGCATGAGATGATCTGATCCATCGTCGGGCCCATGACGAAGGCCCCCGTACAGTGCTCCGCGTCGATCAGCCTGCAGAGCTCCTCGGCGTCCACCCTGGGGGTGAACACATTTGTACCGCCCGACACGAAGGTTGCGATAGTGGTCATGAAGGTTGCCACGTGAAACAGCGGTCCGCAGTTCAGATAGACGTAGTCGCGTCCTATGTGCTGGAGCCCGGCGACTAGGGCTCCTTGGGTTACCAGGGCACGGTGCGACAGCATCGCCGCGTTCGGCTCGCCGCTGAACGCGGCGGTGTACATCATCAGGACTGCTTGGTCCTCGCTTGCGTCGAGGCGGGGATCGGGAGCTTCGCCACCACCGATCAGATCCTCGTAGGAGCCGGCCCCGCTCTCGTCGTGAAGTATCCAGAGCGCATCGGAGCCCGCCAGCTCGCGTGCCTCGCGGGCGGTGTCGCCGATCTCGGCGCTTTGCCAGAGAACCGCAGCAGGATCGGCATCGCGCAAGACGAAGGCAATCTCCGCCGCGCTCAGTCGCCAGTTCACCGGACAGAAGATCCCGCCGAGCTTTGCTGTGGCCAGGAGGCACTCGATGAGCCGGTGGCAGTTCTGGCCGAGCCACAGGATCCGGTCGCCGCGGTGGACCCCCGAGGCGCCCAGCGCAGAGGCAAGGCAGTTCACACGCTGGTCGAGGTCGCGGTAGCTGTAGCGGTGCGACCCGCATATTGCACCCAGGGCGTCAGGGGTGTTACGGCTGTGACCACGTAGGACGTCAGCGATGGTGACCTGTTGAGCCGCGTCGGGTCGGTGGGGATCGGTCATGGCTCGACCACCCTCGTCGCTTTGTATCCTGATCGGGGTATGGTTTCCCGATCAAGCACCGTGACGATGGCGTCGACACCCAGTGCTCCGGCGATAGCCTCGGCACATCGCTTCGCCACCAACTCGTCGTCGTTCGATGCTCCGCTGCCACGCTCGACTCGTATGTCCAACCTCGCCGACGGATCTCGCGGCCGGAGCAGCTGCCATTCGACGCTGGGCTCGCATACGTCGGGAACCAGGCGCAAGGCGGACTCGATCTCCGAGACCTGGAAACGCTTTCCCTGAGCGCTCATGAGATCGCTGAAGCGCCCGCCCCATAACGCCCTGGCGCTCGTCTCACCGCATGGGCACGGCTCGCGCATCACTGCACATGCCTCCTCGAGATCGTAGCGGAGCAGACCGTTGTCGCGATCGAGTGTGGTTACCACCAGGTTGCCCCATTCCCCATCGGGAACGTCGCGATCGGTGGCAGGGTCGACTGCCTGCACGATTGCCCAGTCCTCGCATAGGTGGGCCCCTGGGGATTGCCCGCAGGCGCCACCCACGTATGCGTAGCATTCCGCGCCCGCGGTCATGAGCGGCATACCCTTGCCAAGGCCGAACCCAGGCAGTCCCTTGAACTCCAGTCCCGCATCCAGGGGATCTATGCCGAGTTTCGACGCCACCTCGAAGAAGCGCCCGGTCGAGAAGCCCATGAAGGGGATGTCGGGCTTTACCCGGGTCCAGAACCGCAGGCCCACCTCGGCCGCCTCGTCGGTATCGGGGGGTGGTACCCAGATGTTCAACAGCCCGAAGTACTCGTAGGCCCCTGACAGTAGGGCGCCTCCGCCATACAGGTATGCCGGATGTGCGTGGGTGGCGATCATGCCTGGGCGGTAGCCGTAGCGCCACCAGGTACGGGCTGCCGACTCGTATTCGAGCCACAGGTCGTGGCGTGTCCACAGGGTGATCGTCGGGGTTCCGGTGGTCCCAGTCGAGGTTCCGAGGCGCACTGCTGCGCGGGGGTCGGCGAACCGGTAGTCGCCCCAGGGGGGTGCCGATGCCTCGGAGTCGCGAAGGTCCTGCTTGGTGGTGAGCGGGACGGCGTGGAGATCGTCGAGCCCACCTATGTCATTGGGGGAGGTGATGCCTGCAGCCCGGAGTTTCCGGGTGAACAGTGCCACAGGAGTGCCGAGGACTCTGGCGAGCAGACGGTTAAGGCGTTCTTCTTGAAGGGCGCGCAGGGCGTCGGCTGGCATCGTCTGGATACCCGGATCCCAGTAGCGCTGGGTGGGGTCGCGCTCAGGGGGGCCCATGATCTCGGAGCCATAGCTTGGCATGGTGTGGTCCTCTTCTCGGTGCTCTCGGTGCTCTCGGTGCTCTCGGTGCTCTCGGTGCTCTCGGTGCTCTCGGTGCTCTCGGTGCTCTCGGTCGGTGGTGTCCACGATGTTGGGGTATCCGCGGCCGCGGGCGCTCTCAGCGCCTGGGCAGCCCCAGGACGCGTTCGGCAATGATGTTGCGCTGTATCTCCGAAGTACCCCCGGCTATCGTGCCGGCGAACGACTGAAGGTAGTGAACGGCCCAGGACTCCATGTCGCGACGCCCGTAGGATGGTGCAACTGCGAGGTCGAGGTCGCTTCCCGACGGACCGAGGGCCTCGGCCATCTCGAGAGCCAGCGAGCGGCGTAGCTCGCTGCCCATGAGCTTCAGCACCGAATGCTCCGGCGAGGCCTCACCTCTGGCGAACTTCGAGAATCCGCGGTAGCCGAGAAGCCTGAGAGCCTGCGAGCGGATGTGCGCGTCGGCGATCATGGATCGCACATGCGGGTCGTCGCCGAGCCTGGAGCCTCCTGGCAGGTGCTCACGGGCGAGGCTGACGGCCGCCCCGATCAGCCGCTCGATCCCGACCACCTCGTTGATCCACAGCATGCCTCGTTCGTGCGCGAGCGATCCACCGGCAATCGCCCAGCCGTGATGCAGCTCGCCGACGAGGTTTCCTTCCGGCACCTCGACATCGGTGAAGAACACCTCGTTGAAGTCCGTGTGAGATCGATCCGTGAGCTCGGGGATAGGCCTGGTCAGTATTCCGGGGCTCTTCATGTCGATAATGAGGACGCTGATGCCCGAGTGCTTCGGAGCCTCTGGATCGCTGCGGACGAAGCAGAAGCACCAGTCGGCATGATGTGCGCCGGAGGTCCAGACCTTCTGTCCGTTTACGATGAACCGGTCTCCGCGCACCACGGCGCGAGTCCGGAGTCCTGCCAGGTCACTACCGGCGTCAGGCTCGCTCATCCCGACACACCAGGTGATCTCCGCTCGAAGGGTTGGCAATGCGAAGCGCTCCTGGAGATCCGCGGTGCCCCAGTCGTAGATGGACGGAGCGATTATGGAGAGTCCCTGGGGGTTGCAGGTTCGGGGCACGCCGAGCCGCGCCACTTCCTCGAAGTAGACCATCTGCTGGAGAGGTGTGGCATTGCGCCCACCGCGCTCGGGTGGCCACCCTGGGACAAGCCATCCGGCATCGAACAGGCTGCGCTGCCATCTCCTGGCCCATTCGGGCATGTGCGCCGACGACAATACCGGTTCCGCCCTCTCGTCGGCCGGAGGGAGATTGGTCTCTATCCAGGAGCGCAACTCATCGCGGAATGCCTCTGTCTCGGCGTCGTAGTGGAGGCGCACGGAGAAGATCGTAGCCTGTATATATGACGAACGTGTCAGGTCCACCCCAGGGTGGCCGAGGTGACCCTGGGGCCGGCTTCGTCCGGGCCGTCAGGTCCACCCCAGGGTGGCCGGCACCATGTAGAGACCGAAGCCGATGACGACCAGGCAGAGCCCTGTGGCCACCCACCGGTACGGACCGTGCATCCGGTGCTCGATGGGAAGTGCTTTGGCCTCCAGCAGTAGCAGGAACCCGAGAACGATCGGCAGCAGCAGAGCGTTCATCACCTCGACGTCTATGACCAGGCTGACGAGGTCGATGCTGGACAGCACCAGTACCGCTCCGAGCACATGGGCCATGGAGTAGGTGGCGTAGAACTTGGCGGTAGTGCGATTGGGGCGCTGGTTCAGCGTGTGCTTCCAGCCGAACACCTCGGCAATCCCCCAGGCTCCCGCCAGGGACGCGACCAGGGCAGCCACGAGAGCGGCCCCGAGCATGGCCACCCCGAGGAGAGCCTTCGCTCCGAGGGGCCCGAGAAACGGGCGCAGGGCACCAGACATCTGGCTCACGGTGTTCAGGGCGACTCCCGGATGAGCGAGGCCGACGGTCGCCGCGAAGGCGAGCACCATCATGATCATGATCGCCTGTGTGAGCACAGCGCCGGTAGCCGTATCCCGCCGCTCGCTGCGGATGTGCTGGATCCCGAGTCCCTTGTCTATGACGGCACCTTGCTGGTAGAAGATCATCCACGGCATGATGACGGCCCCGACGTTGGCAGCGAGGAGGAACACGTAGGAGCTGTCGTGGAACGGGAACTGCCCGAGGCCCCTGCCGATTGCATGAAGGCTCGGGTGTGCCATGAGCATGGCCGGGAGGAACACGAGCTCCGCAAGGCCGAGGGCGATCCCTATCCGCTCGGAGCGACGGTAGCTCCCGGTCATGGCTATCCCTATCAGGAAAGCGGCTGCGACGGGGACGGTGACCATTCGCGGGATGCCGAACATCTGGCCTACGCCGGCCACGCCCGCGAACTCGGTCAGCAGGGCCCCGACACCCGAGGCGAACAGGGTGGCCGCAGACAGAAGGGCCCAATGGCGTCCGAACCTCTCCCGGATCAAGGCGCCGTGCCCCCTGCCCGTGAGGATGCCGAGTCGTACTGTCATCTCCTGGACGACATAGAGGACGGGGACCAACAGGAGCTGGGGAAGGATCATCCGGTAGCCGAACTGGGTGCCCGATTGGGCCGCGGTTATCAGGCTGCCTGCATCGGTGTCTGCGAGCATCACGACCAGGCCGGGCCCCCATATCATGAACAACCCGACGATCCAGAACCGATGGCGGCGCGTGGCGGCGTTCTGCTCGGGCTCCTGCACCAACTTGGGATCGAGCGATCTTTGCAATCCGGCCTGCCTCTGATGGGTGGAATCTGCCGCTCGGTCCATGACGGCATGCCTTTGGCGGTATGCCGACAAATATTAGGTTGCCCTAATTTCCCAAAGCTAAGGGTAACCTAATTTTGTTGTGACCCATTGTCAAACGGATGCGCCCGTGTTGCCTCTCGAGATCGCGTATACAAGAGACGACGTGTCGGCCTGGCGCACGTACGTCGCGTCCGCGGACGCGCTAGGAGTAGCAGCTCTGCCCATCCTCCACGACTGGGGCGAGTGCGGGAGCCCGGGCAGTGGCAGCCAGGGAGGACATCCCCGGAACGGTTCCCGACGAGATCAGGGCTGCGGGACTGCCCCTGCCCTCGAGCTCCAGCTCGAAGAACCCGAGCGTCGAGTCCTCGACGAGAGTGGCGTCGGTACCCCCGGTGTATGGGGCGAGATGGCCGGCGTTGTCGAGCAGGAGGAAGAACTTCACGGCGGGGTTGACGGCATCGTAGAGGGCCGTGGCGCTCTGCGGGGTATTGCAGGCATCGGTGGCGCTTTGCACCATGAACAGAGGCGGCAGCCCAGCCCGTGCCGGTGAATAGGCGGCATCGTAGAGAGTTGCCCCCGATAGCACTGCAACCGCTGATATCCGCACGTCGAGGGCAGGGCCTGCGAAGCTCGGGCCCGTATAGTACGGGTTGGTGCCGTAGGCGAGGGCAGCCACTGCTGTGCCGCCATCTGACTGGCCTGCCAAGGCGATCTCGGACGTGTTGACGAGCCCGTTCAGGAGGCTCCCCGGGGTTCCAGCTTCCCGTGCCACCTGGTTGGCCACGAAGGCGACATCGCCGGGCTGATCGACCATGCTCGCCTCCGGCGTTCCGTGCGGGTATCCGGCAGCCGCTGCAGCGGAGACTGCCGCCGGGTTCGTCTCGGGGAAGCTGGGTGACGCCACCACGAAGCCCGCCTTCACCCAACTGGACAGGAGTGCCTCGTAGCCAGACGGAGCCATGTCGTAGCCGGGGGCGAAGAGTATGACAGGGTATGGGCCCCACTGGCGGGCTGGGGCAAGGTCGTGGCCGTTCGTAGCCGTGCCGCGCGGTAGGGCCGGGTACTCGATCAGCGTCACCATCTGTCGCCCAGGTGTGGTGGCTCCGGTGGCGTAGTCGTAGGTGGTTGCCGGGGCTGGCTCGTCGAACACCTGTGTGGTCATCCCGACTGCAAAAGTCGGGGGACGCCCGGCCACCGTGGAGCCGGTGGTGCTCGTAGTGTCGGGACTGGTCGTGGTGTCCCGAGTCGTGTCGCCGCTTCCCGGGTGGGGGCGGGTGGGTCGGCTGGTGTGTGAAACGATGCCGAGCACAGATGGCAGCGCTGCGACAAGCCCGCCGATTGCCACGAGCAGCGCAACGGAGAGGATAAGTACGAGGAAGGTCCTGCGTTGTGGCACAGGGCGGCCCCGTCTGCGACGATGACGTGTTGTCCGGGGTGGGTGAGCTGGGGCCACCCAGCCACTCTACGGTGGGTGTCGCCGTGTGGTGGGCCAGCTTCAGGGCGCCAAGCGGGTGAGAAGGACGGAGCCGGCAATGGGGCCACCACCGTTGGACACCACAGCCACCTCGGGTGGCCGTTGCCCGGCAGCCCGCACCACCTGGCGTTCCGCGGCATCCCCGCGTAGCTGGAGGCAGGCCTCGTAAAGCAGGCCGAAGCCGTGCAACCGACCACCGGAGAGCTGGCCCCCGCCCGTGTTCAGCGGGAGCTCTCCATCCACGGCGATCCGCCGACCACCCTCCACGAAAGCCCCGCTCTCCCCTCTGGAGCAGAAACCAAGGGCCTCCAGCCAGACGAGTGTGAGGATGCTGAAGCCGTCGTAGAGCTGTGCTACCTCGACGTCATCCGGGCGCAGATCCGTCCGGGCCCACATGCTGGCCGCAGCATCCCGAGCTGCCATGGTCGTCATGTCGTCGAACTGGTCCCAGCTCGGCCGGCCCCTGAGGGCGGTGCCGATGGCGTTCACGTGGCATGCAGGACGTGGTGCGTCGACGCCGTAACTGGCGTGTGACACCACCACGGCTGTCGAACCGTCACACGGGGCATCGCAGTCATACAGGCACAATGGGGTGGAGATCATCCGTGCGTCCATGTAGTCCTGCATTCCCATCGGATCTCGATAGACGGCATTGATGTTGCTCGCGGCATTGCGGCGGGCGTTCAATGCCACCTCGGCCAGCTGCTCGCGGGTGAGGCCGAACTCGTGAAACCGCCTTTGCGCGACCAGGGCTATCCAGTTGGCAGCAGATACGGCGCCGAACGGAAGGCTCCACTGCAAGAAGCCTGAGAACCGCGGTATGGCACCCCCCGGCCCGGCCTGCTGGGACCCACCTATGCCACGGCGTCCCCCGGTACCCTGAGCGGTCGATTCGGTCACGGTCCGATATACGAGGACATGGCGCGCCAATCCTGCGCCCACAGCGAGGCACGCGGCGAACAGGGCACGAATCTGACCAGGGCCTTCGCTGCCCCCGTCGTACCAGTTGAGCTCTAGGCGCAGCGCGTCTTGAACTTCGGGGGCACCGGGGCCCGCAAAGCCGGCGGTGCCGATGCCCGCTCCAGGATAGGTTGCGAGCCCATCTATGTCTCGGCGTTCGAGCCCGGCGTCGGCGATCGCGGCCAGGCATGCGTCCACGGTCAGATCGATATCGCTTCGTCCGAGACGGCGCCCTACGGCCGATTGGCCAACGCCTGTGATGGCAGCCAAGCGTTCTATCGGTTCGGTCGGTTGTCTCAATTGAGAATACCTTTCCGCCGTTGGCCGGGTTGTGCCTGACCCGGCGAAGGCGAACCAGTAGATCCAGCCGGCTGGAACAGAGGTAGCCATATATCGTCGTGGTGGTCGAAGATCACTTCTACCTCCATCCCTATGTAGACCTGCTCCGGAGTGCATCCGACGAGGTTTGTCGTAAGGCGGACGTCCTCCTGCTCGTCGATGGTGACTAGGCCTATAAGGTACGGCTCCGATCCCGGGATCCATTGCTGGTGGTTCACGGTGAAGGAGTGAAGTGTTCCCCGCCCGCTCACGGGGCGCGGCGTGAGCGAGCCGGCGAGGCAATACGGGCAGCGAGGCGCAGGCGGATGAACGTAGTGGCCGCACTCGCCGCAGTGCAGGAATCGCAGCTTGCCGTCGGCGCCGCTGGTCCAGAAGAAGCTGTTCGTCGTGTCCAGGAGGGGTAGCAGCCGTATCGGGGGACCCGATGCCACGGCCCCTGTTGTAGCACGCGTGGCGGCGTCGGGGTCCGTGCACCTCGTGACGAGCGCTGCCAGAGCGCGGCGGTCGAGCTTCGCCATGGCCGTGAGCGGAAGCTGGTCGGTTATGACGAGATCCTCAGGGAGCTTGAAGGCAGCTAGCCGCCTGGCCGCGTGATCGCGCAGGGTATGAAGCGTGGGGGGTCTCCCAGGATTGCGCGGGACGACTACAGCCACGCCTATCTCTCCCATCACCGCGTCGGCCCGGGGGGCGATCGCCGCGTGTGCCACATCCGGGTGGTCCTCCAGAACGGCCTCCACCTCAGTGGGGAACACGTTATAGCCGCCGCGTACGTACATCTCCTTCAAGCGGCCTACCAGGCGCAGCCTCCCCCGATCGTCTACCAGGCCCAGGTCGCCAGTCCTTACAGCCCCATCGGCAGTGAATGCCGAGGCAGTGGACTCGGGATCACGGTAATAGCCATCCATGACTGCCGCCGAGCGTAGGCAGACCTCGCCTACCACTCCGGGTCCCAAAGAGGAGCCAGCCGTGTCTCGGATCGTCAGCTCTACGTTCCCGCGTGGGCGACCCACGCTCGATTCAGCGTCCTCGGGGGGGTCGTCGGGCCCGGTCCCTGTGCCTACGGCGGCTTCGGTGCATGTGTAGCGGACGGTCACCGGCACGCCGAGGCGCAGGCGTGCCTCCCGGACCAGGCTTGGTGCAGCAGGCCCGCCACCGATGACCACTAGGCGGACACTCGAGGTGTCCGTAGCGTCGAACCGCTCATGGCGCATCATCAGCGCAAGCTGTGTCGGGATCCCCGCGAGGATGCTTATGGCGTGGCGCTCCACCATCTGGAGGGCTTCCTCGGTGCTCCAGCGATCGAGCAGGAACGTGGTACCGCCGCTTCTCAGAGCTTGCGGAAGCTTTGTCATGTAGCCGAGGTGAGCAAAGGAAGTAGTCGCGAGGTTCCGGCCGCCGGCTCCCCAGCGCCGGCCTCCATCCATGGACGATACGGCGTCTAGTTGGCGATTGGAGAAGACGGCTCCTTTGGGTGTGCCGGTAGTCCCGGACGTGAACACGATCGCGACCGGTCTGTGCGGGTCTGGGTCCAGGCCGGGCAGGCCTCTATGGTTCCGGTTCGTTGCATTCCGGCCACCTCGGAGCTCCCCCAGAGCGTCGGCTGCGGGAGCGCTCGTGTCGATGGATACGGCATCCATACCGGCCAGGGTGGGCTGTATAGCCGACCCTGGCGCACCCCCCGACCCTGGCGCACCCCCCGACCCCGGCGCACCCCCCGACCCCGGCGCACCCCCGGCAAAGAGCACGAGCCGTGGCGATGCCACCTCCAGGCAACGCTGCTGCTCGGCGGGTGAGAGCTTGTCGTTCACCCCGGCCGTGATCGCACCGACCTTGGCAGCCGCAACGTATGCCACAGCATAAGCGGGACTCGATGGGAGCATGAGAGCCACCACGTCGCCTTCGCGGATGTCTCGGGCGAGAAGCCAGGAGCCAACCTCGTCGGATAGCGCGTCGAGGTCCGCGTAGGTAAGGACCTCTCCGTTGGCAGTCACGTAGGCCGGGGTCTCGCCGTAGCGCCTCGCCGCCTGCCTCGCGGTCTCGCCCAATCCGCTCAAGCGAGCACCTCGGGGTTGACGATGTGCTCGGGACGCTCGCCAGCCAGGAGGCTCTGCAGTCCTTCAGCGATCATGCGGGTGTGGTTGGCCTCGGTATCGTAGGTGGCTCCACCTATGTGGGGCGTCAGAACGACGTTGGGGAGCGAGCACAGAGGATGATCCGCTGCCAGGATCTCGCCCTCGAAATGATCGAGGCCCGCTGCAGCGAGCTTCCCGGAGCTGAGGGCGTCGACAAGTGCCGTGGTGTCGTGGAGCTGGGCGCGTGCGGTGTTCAGGAAAATGGCCCCGTCACGCATCTGGTCGATCTCCTTGCGTCCGATCATGCCGGAAGTCTCAAGGGTGATCGGGGTGTGCATCGAGATGACATCTGAGCGATCGAGAAGCTCGGCGAGTGTCGCGCATGTGGCATCTGGGGCATAGGGGTCATAGGAGATGACCTGCATGCCCATGCCTTCCAGGCGCCAGCGCAAGGCCCGGCCAACCGAGCCCAGGCCCACCAGCCCAGCGGTGCGCCCGGCGATCTGCCATGAGCGGAACCGCTGGTAGGGGATCGTCCCATCGTGGAACACCTCCGACGTGCGGACGTCGTGGTCTGCGAGGAGGATCTTCCGCGTCGCTGCGATGAGAAGGCCTACAGCCAGCTCGGCCACAGCGTCAGCATTGCGCCCTGGTGCGTGGAGCACCGGAACGCCGGCCGCGTTGGCAGCCTCGATGTCGACGTTGTTGGGATCACCCCGGCAGCTGCCCACCGCCAGGAGGGGCAGCTCGAACACCGGCGCGCTGCACAGGTCAGCCTCGATGACGAGGATGTTGGCCTTCTCTTCATCTGCTCGCCGGGCAAGCTGCTCCCCGGAGTAGATGCGCAGGGGGTGCTGGTCAATCCAGGGCTCGATCACGAGATCTGCGATGTCATTGAGCAGATCGAGTCCGGCACCTCGCACAGGTGCAGTTACCAGGGCTCTAGGACGTGACTGGTCCTTCATAGTTGGCCATCTCCCCCTATCGGGTATCTCGTGCAACCGGCGGCTGGTTCCACCATAATGGCTGATTATGACTCCGGTGTCAGATACGTTGACGGTAGGCATAGACATAGGGACGACATCGGTCAAAGCCGTGGCCGTCGACAGCCAGGGGCACGTGGTGGGTGGTTCGCGCATCGTCCATCCGGTCATTACGTCCGCACCGGGTTGTGTCGAGCACGATGCACGGCGCGCCTGGCGCCGCGGCCCGCTGCGGGCCCTGGCCTCCGTCGTGCCGGAAGGCGCTGCAGTGGCCGGTGTCGGCCTGTCGGCAATGGTGCCGTCCATGACGGCGGTCGACAGCCGCGGTGTGCCATTTGCTCCGGGACTTCTCTATGGCGATGTCCGTGGTGAGCGCACCGGGATATGTGCTGCATCGGACTGCGGACTGCCCGACGTAGAGGGGCAGCTGCGCTGGACCGCGTCCAGGGAGCCAGGTGCGCAGGGGTACTGGCCCGCTCAGGCCGTGGCGAGCTTCGCTCTCTGCGGCGTGCCGGCTGTGGACAGTGCTGTGGCGATGGCCTTCGGACGCCTACGCCTCCGCGAGGAGTGGCAGGACGGCCTTCTCGGAGAGGTCGGTGCGGTGAGCGGGCAGATGCCGGTCGTGGCACCCATGGGAGATCCGGTAGGCACCGTTCGCAGTCTCGGGGCTCCTCTGTGCGCCGGCAGTGTCGATGCCCTTTGCGATCAGATCGTCTCAGGAGCGGTGAACGATGGGGATGTCCTGGTGATCTTCGGTGCGACCCTTGTCATGTGGGCGGTGGTGACCGGGTGGCCGGAGGTGCCGGGTTACTGGACCGTGCCGCATACCGCTGCCGGTAAGACCCTGATAGGTGGCCCGTCTAATGCAGGTGCCCTGTTCGTCGACTGGGCTCGCGGACTTCTTGGACCAGGCCTTCGCGGTAGTCCCGCCAGTAGTGCCGGTCGGAGGGGTCGCAGCGAGGGAGGTGGGGAGGCTCTGCCGTCCGATCCTCGGCAGGTCCCGGTCTGGTTGCCCTATGTGCGGGGGGAGAGGGTTCCATTTCACGATCCGGGGTTGAGCGCCAGCCTCCACGGGATGGACATCACTCAGGGTGCAGGCGCGCTGCAGCGGGCGGCATACGAGGCCGGTGGCTTCGTGCTTCGCCGGATGCTCGAGTGCAGCGGGGTCGAGGCACGCCGGATAGTGGCCAGTGGAAGCGGGTCCCGCAATGCCGCCTGGATGCAGGCAGTGGCCGACTGCACCGGCTTGCCTGTGGACCTTCCGGCAGTTCCCGAAGGCGCTGCGCTCGGGGCGGCGTTCATGGCGCGTATGGCCGCAGGACTCGAGACGACTGTGGACGCGGCCGGCAGATGGGCCAGGGTGAACCGGCGCATCGAGCCATGCGAGCCATGGAAGGTTGCGGCAGACGGCCGTTTCGCGGCTTTCAAAGAGCTGAGCCCTAAATGTTGAGCCGGGAGGTGACGCGTGCCTATCGGGATCACTGAGGAGCATGAAGAGCTTCGACGAACCGTGCGCAGATGGCTGGAGACGAACAGTCCCCCAGAGCTGTTCCGCTCGCTGCTCGACGCGCCGGAGGAGGGTCTCGACAGTGCATGGGAGTCGTTGGCGGCCCAGGGATGGCTGGGTTTGCACGTTGCGGAGTGCTTCGGCGGGGAAGGCTTCGGACTGGTGGAGCTGTGCGTGGTTGTCGAGGAGCTCGGCCGGGGGATGGTGCCGGGGCCGTTCGTACCCACAGCCCTGGTTGCCGCGGCAGCGCAGATCGGGGGCAGGTCGGTCGAAGGGCTGCTTTCCGGGGACCTTCCAGGGGGCGTGCTGCTTCCTCGTTGGAAGCCTTCGGCCGTGGACCCGAAGCTCGTGGAGCCGTACCTGCCCGAGACGCTGCTGGGCGAGGCGACCAGTAGCGGATCCCTGGTGGTCTCAGGGAGCCTCTCCCCGGTGCTGTCAGGTGCCACGGCGGCCGTGGTGCTCGTGCCTGTCGCGACGACACGTCGTGCCGGGCCACCTGGGATGGCCCCCCGTGGTGCCGGTGGAGTGACGTGGTGCCTGGTGGACACCGGGGTGTGCGATGTCGAGGAGCTTCCGAGCCTCGACCCGACCCGCCGCCTGGCGAAGCTTCGCGCCGAGTCGGTCGAAGTACCACCTGCGACCCAGTTGCCCGAGCTCACCTCGGAGCTGCTGCTGCACCTCGCCGCGGTGATCCTCGGGGCCGAGTCGGTCGGCATAGCAGCATGGTGCCTCGACACTGCCAGCGCGCATGCACGGCAGCGGGTTCAGTTCGGTAGGCCGATAGGGAGCTTTCAAGCCGTCAAGCACAGGCTCGCCGACATGCTCATCGAACTGGAGCAGGCGGTTGTTCTGGTTGCCGATGCTGCGGAGGCTCTGGACACAGCCCTCCCGGGCACGACTGGCCTGTCTGCCCGGATGCCGGCTGCACTGGCCGGTGCAGCCGCCCCAACGGCGGCGCTCCAGGCTGCAAAAGGGCTTGTCCAGGTGTTGGGCGGTATTGGCTTCACGTGGGAGCACGACGCCCATGCCTACCTGCGGAGAGCTCTGGTCACTTGCCAGCTTCTCGGCCAGTGCGCCCCATGGCGGTCCTACGCGGCTGGATGCGCGATGGAGGGTGATCGTCGGGCCCTGCACGCCCGCCTTCCCCCCGAGGCAGAGCGCGTTCGCCCGGCCATAGCGGCAGAGGTGTCCAAGCTGGCAGCTCTCGATCGCCCGGAGCGCCGGGTCGCGCTCGCCAACGGAGGTTGGATCGCTCCGCATTGGCCGGAGCCTTGGGGCAGGGGGGCTTCCCCGGTCGAGCAAATAGTGATCGAACAGGAATTGAGCCATGCTCGTGTCAGGCGCCCGTCGCTTGGGGTGGGGGCGTGGGCGCTGCCGACACTCATAGCCCATGGCACTCCCGAGCAACAGCTCCGCTGGGTCGGGCCGACGCTTAGAGGTGAGCTTGCATGGTGCCAGCTGTTCAGCGAGCCTGAGGCCGGTTCGGATCTGGCGAGCCTTCGCACTCAGGCAGTTCGGGTAGAGGGGGGTTGGCTGCTCACGGGTCAGAAGGTCTGGACCTCCATGGCAGCAGAGGCAGATGTAGGGATATGCCTGGCCCGTAGCGACCCGCAAGCCGAACGCCACGAGGGCATCAGCTATTTCGTGGTTCCCATGTCGGCACCGGGCATCGACATACGTCCGCTTCGGGAGATCACTGGTGCTGCAATGTTCAACGAGGTTTTCTTGGACGAGGTATTCGTTCGCGACGATCACCTGGTGGGCCGGGCGGGGGACGGCTGGCGTATCGCGCGCTCGACTCTTGCGAACGAACGCGTGTCGTTGTCGACGGGGTCCACGTTCGGGCTGGGGATAGAGGCGCTTATCGAACTGGTCGGTAAGGGCATAGCAGGTGATCCAGGTTACGGACACGGTGGGCCCGACTGCCCTATCTCCCAGGCAGGCTCCGACCCGGCAACGGCGGAGCGCCTCGGGGCGCTGCTCGTAGAGGCCCAGGCATTGGCCCTGCTGGCTCAGCGCAATGCCATGCGGTCGCTTCATGGGGCAGGCCCAGGCGCAGAGGCGAGCGTCCGCAAGCTTCTGGGCGCCGAGCACGAGCAGCGTGTGCAGGAGCTCGCCCTTGGCATCCTGGGTCCCCGTGGTGGGGTTCTGATCGGGGATGGTGAGCGTTTCGCCAACGGCTTTCTCGCTACGCGCTGCCTCACGATTGCAGGAGGTACCAGCGAAGTCCAGCGTAACGTGATCGGTGAGCGCCTCCTCGGCTTGCCGCGCGAGCCCCTGGTGGATCCCGTGGCTAGGGTGGTGCGGTGAGCGAACATCGCAAAGGCCGCTCCGGCAAGGAACCTCTGGGGACACCTGCCGGGGATTCAGGTGAGGACTCCGGGGAATCAGACGAGGAGTGGCTGTTTCCCTTCGAGGCAGCGCTTCACGCTGTGGCGCCGGGCCTGCACGAGGCGCAGAATGCCTGGCTGGCCCAGATCGATTCCCTCCGTTCTCCCGACCGCAAGACCCACGAGCTGATCCGCTTGGCCTGCACGGTGGCACTTCGCAATCGCGTGGGTGTCGAGCGCCATGCGATGCTTGCGGCCGAGGTGGGAGCCACCTGGGAGGAGATTGCCGGCAGCGTGGTGCTTACCGAGCCCGCGTTCGGCCTGCTCGCGGCGGTGGCGGCATTGCCGTGGGCACGGCGTGGCTGGGAGAAGGCCAGGGCAGCGATGGAAGAGGAGGGAGCCGGCGGTTCGCAACCAAGCAAGCGGTGAACCGGAGGCCAGCCGCGCGATCCCGAGCTTCTCAGAGCATCTGGCGTGCCTTGCGAACGGCACTGGAGCCCCTGGGACGTGGCTTGCGAGCCGCCGTGCCGGTGAACAGGGCACGGTGCACCATGGTCGTGAGGGTGTCGAGCGCCGTATCGTCGACCGGCTCACCTGTGAACTGCCGTAGGTAATGGAAGCGGTCGATCATGGCCACTACCGCCTCGGCGGCGGCAATGGGGTCTATGCCCTCGTCGGGACCTGCCTCGGCGATGCGCTTTGCAAGGGTGCTGCTAACCCCGCCAGCGGCGCTGTGGGCCTGAGCGCCAAGCTCTGGATCGGTCATTGCAAGATCTGTCCATGCCCTGATGACCGGAGCGTAGCGCTGCCACGCCTCCGAGAAGCGACTCATCCAGGCGCGTAGCTCCTGCCACCCCTCCGGGTCGGGACCGACAGGACCGAGTAGCTGGTCCAGGGTGGCAACCTCGGTTCCGGCCTCGATCACCAAGGCGCGCAGCAGGTCCTCCTTATTGGAGAAATAGAGATAGAAGGTGCCGTGCGACGTCTTGGCCAGCTTCACGATGTCGTCTACCCGTGCAGCGTGATATCCACGTCGGGCAAAGACGACCATGGCCGCATCGAGCAGCTTGCGCATGGTGCGCCGTCCCTGCTTGCGCAGGGCTCGTTTGCTGGCCGGCTCGCCGGTTGCAGACGAGGTTAGTGACGAGGGCACAGCAGTCACCGCTCGTTCAGGCGCGTGATCGACGGGGTCAACCTGGGTGGGGGCGCGCCTCGATGCCGGTGTCCTCGCGCGACGGGGTTTGCTCGTGGGCGAAGTGGTCGATGCCATGCGACTTGAATCGTAGTCACCCCGCGGTTCCACTCCCGCACGGTCCCCGGTGTGCGTTGCGGGAACCACCCGCGAGCTCAAGGTTCTGCCCGCGGCTCGAAGGCCACCTTGATCGCACCACTTTCTTGCTGGCGCGCCAATGCGAGCACGGCGTCCCACCACCGCCCCAGGGCGAAGCGGTGAGTCAGCATTCCCGACAGCTCGATCTCCCCGGCTGCGACCATGTCCAGATAGTGCGAGATCGCGTGCTGGCGGACACCGCGGACCTCTTCCATCCCGAAGGCGTTCGACCCCACGATCCGGAGCTCCTTGAAGTAAATGGGCGTCCATTCGAAACGCCCAGGCGTATGGACCCCGCTCCACACGAGGGACCCGCGCGACTTCAACAGGCGGATGCCGATCTCCAGGGTCTCGGGCTTGGCGATCGTGTCGTAGACGACGTCGATACCACCAGGATGGGTCATCGGAAGGCCGGCCAGGGCAGGGTGCAGTATCCCGCCTGACCAGGCTGCCAGCTCGTCTACGATGGCTGCGGCCTCCATCTGGTCCTCGGAGGCGATGATCTTGGCCGCACCGAGCGCCCGGGCGAGCGCTGCTTGGGCGGGGAACCTGGCGATCACCGCCACCTCCACATCGGGATAGAGGGCACGCAGCACGGCCAGCGTCGTCATGCCGAGCGCACCGGCACCGTAGACAAGGACCCGGCCTCCCGCAGGCGGGGCGTTGCGGATGACAGCGTGCAGGGAAACGGCAAACGGATCTGCCAGTACGGCGAGCTCATCGGGAATTGCGTCGGGGACAGCTATGAGCATCGAGTCGTGAGCCACCATCAGATCGGCCCAACCGCCCGGTGCGCCGGCTGTGACTCCGATATGAACACCCGGTCCGATGTCGCCATCGGTAAAGCTCCAGCAAAGTGAGTAGTCTCCTGCCTCGCATGCCGGGCACAACGGCGATATGCCTCGCGGCGCGCACGACAGCCAGGGGTTCAGGACTACTCGCTGGCCGGGTTCGACGCCGTGAGCACCCGGCCCCAGTGCCACCACCTCGGCGACGACCTCGTGACCTGGGACGTAGGGCAGTGAGGAGAACGCGGCCATAGGGTTGTCGATGTCGCCCTCGTTGAAGTCGCCCAGGATCATCTTCGAGTCCGATCCGCATATCCCTGCCAGCAGTGGCCGGGTCAGGACCCAGCCGGGCCGCGAGGGCACAGGATCATCGACGTCGTGCAAACCGAAGGGCAACGATGCCAGCTGCTCCTCCAGCTCGCCTACCGGCTTGGGCTCGGGATATGGCGGTGTCCGGGGAGAGCCGAAGACGAGCGCCCTCATCGGGTGTCGGTCCTCGTGGCGGCAAGCATTCCTGTCATGAATGCGTCGAGGTCGGCAGTCTTCATCTCCACCACGGCGCGCATATCGGGTAGGTAGTGCTCGATGCTGCTGCTGGCGATGGCATCCACTATGCCGGCTGCCACCTCCTCGGCTGGAACCTTCGGGCCCTCGTAGAGGGGTGGGTCGTTGTCAGGTTGGTCCCATATCTCCGTATCGACGGCGCCGGGCAGGATGATGCGGACCTTGACCCCGGTTCCCGCAAGATCTGCTGCCATGGCCTCGCTGAACCCGCAGAGGGCAAACTTGGAAGCCGAGTAGGCAGCTTCTGTGGCTATTCCGAGCCGGCCGCCCAGGCTCGACACGTTCACTATGACTCCCTGGCCGCGCGCGATCATGAGGGGCAGCAGGGCGAGCGTCATCGCAGCCGGGGAGAAGAAGTTAACCCTCATGACCTTCTCCACCAGCCCTGGGTCGAGGCGTGTCACGTGGCGGCGCATCGGGATGCCGGCATTGTTGACGAGCACGTCGATATGCCCGAAGGCCTCCCAGGCCTCGGTGGCAAGTCCAGCCGCGAGAGCCGGGTCGGCGAGGTCCGCCACCCACATCCGCGACCCAGGGGCATGGGCGCGGCAGGCATCCAGGACTTGGCCGAGCCTCTCTGCCCGGCGGGCGATGATCCCGACAGCCGTACCCTGCTCTGCCAGGCGCAAGGCAGTAGCGGCGCCTATGCCTGACGAAGCGCCCGTCACCAGAGCCACTCTCGACGCTGGGCTCGTAGGGCTCGTAGGGCTCGTAGGGCTCGTAGGGCTCGTAGGACTCGTAGGGCTCGTAGGGCTCGTAGGGCTCGTAGGGACGTTCATGCTCAAAGGACCCCCTTTGCGGTCAATTCGGCTAGCTGTCGCTTGCTCACCCCGAGCAGCCCACCCCAGATTTCCTCGTTGTCGGCACCGAGCAGCGGGGCTCCGCGTGGAGCCTCGGGGCGCTTGCCGTCGAGGCGGGGATAAGGAGCCTGCTGCAGCAGGGGACCCAGGACGGGGTCCGCGACCCGCACCAGATCCCCCCGGGCTTCGAAGTGTCGATCGGTGGCTATGTCGCGAGCAGTGTAGGCGGTCGCTACTGGCACGTCATGGGCAATGCAGGCCAGTTCTATTTCGTCGGCAGTGAGCGAGGATGTCCAGCCGGCAACGATCGCGTTGATCAGGTCACCATTTCGTGCGCGCTGAGCCAAGTTGGAAAATCTCGGGTCTGCAGCGAGCTCCTGGCGGTGCATCGCGGCGCACAGCCGCCGGAAGTTTGCATCGGAGCCTGCCACGATGCATACGCTCCGGCCGTCGGAGGTCGGGTAGTTGTCGAGGGGGGCAGAGTTTGCCAGCCGGTTGCCCTCACGGTCCCGGACTACACCGAGACGATCGTACCCCGCGATAGTCCACTCGAGGATCCGTAGGACCGAGCCATACAGCGATGCATCGACGACGGCTCCCTTGCCGGCGTGCCTTCCGCCGCGCCTGTCGCGTCTGTAGAGGGCAGCGAGAGCCGCCTCGGCAGCGAACACGCCGGTGAGGTAGTCCGAGACGGTCACCCCTGGGCGCACCGGGGGACGACCAGGCTCACCGGTGAGATGCATGAGACCCCCGTAGGCAACCCCGAGTCGGTCGAGCCCAGGGCGTGCAGAGTAGGGCCCGTCCTGGCCGAAAGCGCTTATGCGGACGAAGACCAATCGGGGGTCCAGTGCTCCGGGGCCGATTCCCCAGGCTTCCATCGTGCCTGGACGGAAGTTCTCGCACACCACGTCCGCCTTGGAGGCGAGCCTGCGGAACAGGTCCTGACCGGCAGCGCTGTGGAGGTCACAGGTGACACTCTTGCGCCCCCTTCCCTCGACTGCCCAGAACAGCGAGTAGCCGTCGTCTCCGCCTGCAGTCCTACTCACGCCTGGAGTCCCACTCACGCCTGCAGTCCCACTCACGCCTGCAGTCCCACTCACGCCTGCAGTCCCACTCACGCCGATGTCGCTACCCATGTCGATGTCGGAAGAGGTTGCCCGGTCTATCGCGAACGGGCCTATATGGCGCATGAAGTCGCCCGAGCGGGGCTGTTCGACCTTGATCACCTCTGCACCCCATTCGCCGAGAAGCCCCGCACAGAATGGTGCCCCGATACGGGTTCCGGCGTCGACAACCCGAATGCCTTCGAGAGGCTGTGACGAGCCGTGTGCGGTGGTGTCCATTGCTGGTCGCCTTGGCCTATTCCGCAGCCTGTGAGGTGTCGCCACGGTCGCGTGCTGCAAATACCTCCTGCATGGAACCCATCTGCTGGCGCGCCTGAAGCGCTTCGACGGCGGTCGCCGTATTGTGAGTCCACTGGTGTGCCATGAAGTGGTAGCGCCACGAGCTCTCCTGGCCCATCAGCTCAGCGGCGTGGTTGATCGAAGCCTTCACAACCTGGGCAGTCACCGGAGGGACGAGAGCGATGCGCTGAGCGAGCTCGACAGCACGCTCGATCAGCTCTGTGCTCGGCACCACCCGGTTGACCAAGCCGAGCCGCCATGCCTCGGCGGCATCGATCTCGTCTCCGGTGAGAAGGAACTCCTTGGCCTTCCGTATCCCGAGCTCCCATGGTTCGACCAGCAATTCCACACCCGCCCCGGTCATCTTCAGGACGGGATTGGAGAACGAGGAGTTGTCGCCTGCGACGATGATGTCGCACATGCAAGCGAGCATGAGGCCCGCTGCCACGCACTTGCCTTGCACGGCCGCGATGGTCGGCTTCCTAAAGTCGTGGATGCGCTTGCAGCGGTCGAAGTACATGACCTGCTCGTGGCGGAACTTGCCTTCGGGGGTGGATCTCATCTCACGCCACTTGTCAGGTTCGGTGGCGCCGATGAGGGCGCGTAGGTCGTGCCCGGAGCTGAAGTGACGGCCGGCTCCGGCCAGCACCACGACCCTGATCCCGTCGTCGGCGTCAGCCCGGCCGAAGGCAGCGTCGAGTCCATCTATGAGGGCGGTGTCCTGGGCATTGGCGACCTCGGGTCGGTTCATGGTGACCAGGGCAACGGCACCCAGTGACTCGTACAGCACGACAGGCTCGCCAGCGGCACCTGGCCTTCCTGCGGGGTCCGGGTTGCCGGGACCAGCGTCTTTACGGGGCCTCATCATCTCAGATCCCTCGTGTGCTCAATTCAATGGCTCCTTGTCATGGAGGGTGGCTCGCGAGGAAGGCCGAGCACCCTCTCGCCTATGATGTTCCGCTGGATCTCGTTGGTTCCCGCGAAGATCGAAGCGGCCTGGTAGTAAAGCCATGATCGTTGCCATGCGCCCCCGCCGGGGTTGGCATCGGCTTGCCGCCAGAGCGGTGCGGCGGGACCGGTCACGTCCAGGGCCAGAGCGTGAAGGCGCTGGCTCATCTCGCTCCAGTAGAGCTTCAGAATGCTGCCTTCGGGACCCGGGTCGAGACTCTTTGCCAGCCGGGAGAGAGACCTCCAGTTCAGGAGCTGGAATATGCGCACCTCCACGTAGGCCTCGGCTAGCCGGGTGCTCAGGCGTTGGTCGCAGAAGGCTCCCGTTGCCCATGCCATCCTCACCAGCTCCTCGATGTGCTGCAGGTGGATTGCCATCTGCCTGGGGTTGATCCCCCGCTCGCGCGACAGCGTGGAACCCGCCACCCGCCAACCCTGTCCTTCGCCGCCGATCACGTTTGATTCGGGGACTTCGACTTCGCTTAGGAAGACCTCGTTGAACTCGGCCTCGCCGGTCATCTGGACGAGCGGATGGACTTCGACGCCTGAGGCGTGCATGTCCACGGCGAGGCACGTGAGTCCCCCGTGTGCCGCTGAGGACGGTCCAGTCCGCGCCAGGCACAGACCCCAGTCGGCGAACTGGGCGTACGATGTCCAGACCTTGGTGCCCTGGAGGAGGTAGCCGCCCCTCACCGGGGTGGCCACAGTCTGGACTGCAGCGAGGTCCGACCCGGCTGCCGGCTCGCTGAATAGTTGGCACCACAGCTCCCTGGCATCTGGGATCGACGGCAGCCACCTGGATCTCTGCTCCTCGGTACCATGAGCGAGGAGTGTGGGGCCTACCAGGTTGACCCCGATCCTCCCCACTAGCTCGGGCGCCCCGGCCCTCGCCAATTCCTCTTGTACCACGAAGCTCTCGACCGGACCCATTGCCCGACCCCCGTAGCCCAGGGGCCAGGTGAGGGCCACCCACCCGCCTGCGGCCAAGCGAGCCTGCCAGTCGCGCCCTGCTGCCACATCGCGGGCGAGGTCGGCCGGGGCACCCGCACCAGGCGGACCATGCGTCTCAGGCGGGTGCGAGCGAAGCCACTCGCGTATGTCGTGACGTATGCGGAGTTGAGCTGGGGTATCAGTGAGATCCATTGCCTTGACCAAAGCATGACACAACAGTCAGGCTTCTTGCTGCGTCGGCAGATAGGATCTTGAAGTGGACTTCGAGCTTTCCGAAGATCAGGAGGAGCTCCGGCGAGCTGCCTGCGCCTTGCTCGACGATCTAGCGCCTATGGCGAGGGTGCGCCAGGTCGCCCTCTCCAGCAGCGCTTATGACGTTGAGCTGTGGTCGGCCATGGCCAGCCAGGGCTGGATGGCCATCGACATGCCCGAGTCCGGTGGGGGGCTCGGCATGGGAATGGTGGAGGTGGCGGTCCTCTGCGAGCAGTTAGGGCGCCATGTCGCGCCCGTGCCCTACCTGGGCACCGTGGTAGCACGTGGCTCGCTGGAGCGCGCAGTTGCAGCGGGCGAGGTCGACCCCTCCGCTTCCCTCGGGGGGTTGACGGTTCAGGAATGGGTGCAGCGGCTGTCTGGCGCTGCCGGCCCAGCGGCTGTCGGTGCTGTCGCCTGGTCAGCCGATGGCAAGTCCGTCCAGGCACTGCCGGCGGATTCGCCTGCGGTCACCCCGGCATCAGGCCGAGCTAGGTCCGAAGAGTGGCTGCTCGTCGGTAGGGGAGATCCCGTGGTGTTCGGTCCCGAAGCAGACCTGATCGTCGTGCTGGCCACACCCGCGCCAGGTTCTCCCGGAGCCGGCCCCCCCTCCCTCTTCGCGGTGGTGCCCGGACCTGGCCAGCGTTGCGAGTCGCAGGCGGCAATGGACCTGACGCGTTGTCTGGGATGGCTGGAGCTCGACGCGCATCCAGCAGTGCGGCTTGGCGGACCCGACGCGGTGGAGTCGCTGCTCGAGCGCGCGGCGAGTGCCGTATCGGCAGAGATGCTTGGATCAGCAGGGCGGGTCGAGGAGATGGCCGTCCAGTACGCGAAGGACCGGGAGCAGTTCGGCCGTGCGATAGGGAGCTTCCAGGCCGTCAAGCACCGCTGTGCAGACATGCTGGTGGATATCGAGGGGATGCGCTCTATCGCGTACTATGCGGCATGGAGCGTCGGTGCCGGGGCACCGGACGCCACACTGGCTGCCTCCGCGGCCAAGGTGTTCTGCTCCGATGCAGCGCGTAGGGTGATGGCGTCAGGGCTGCAGGTTCACGGCGGGATCGGGTTTACCTGGGAGCACGATCTGCACCTGTACATGAAGCGTTCCCAGCTCGATCAGGTGAGCTTCGGCAACGCAGGTTTCCACCGGAGCCGCCTGGCTGGGCTGCTGCGCTCGAAGGCCGAAGCAGGCCTACCGGTCATGTGAAGCGGCGGCATCCGCGGGGATGCCTATCACCGGCATCCGCGGACACCCACTGGCGGGAGCGGAGGCCCGATACCTTTTCCTGAGGGCGAGGCTGTAGTTTCGTGTGAGCGGGATCCGAGACAGCAAAGGGAGGGGAAATGACGAACAGCGCCCGTCCTATCCGTCTGGCGCTCGGCATGGGTGCCATAGCGTTGCTTGCGGCAGCATGTGGCACCTCGAGCCCCGCGGCCAAGTCGACGCCCTCGCACCAGGTCGCAGCCAGTGCCTCGTCGGGGAGTGTCGTGGTCAAAACGGCGACGGTGACGGTGTCGGGCAAGCCGACGACCGTGCTGGCCGATACCCAGGGGTTCACCCTGTATTACTTCACCCCCGACAGCTCGGCCGCGGCGAAGTGCACGGCGAGCTTCAAATTGCCGAGCGGTGGCTCGTGCGCGACGGTCTGGCCACCGCTGCTCCTGGCGTCGGGGACACCGAAGGCATCCGGCTCGCTTCCCGGGACGCTCAGCGCGGTGAGCGACGGCAATGGGCGCCAGGTCGAGTACCAGGGTCATCCCCTGTACCGCTTCTCCGGTGACACGGCTCCTGGGCAGGCAAATGGCGAGGGTCTGCTCCAGAAGTGGTGGGTCGCCACCCCGAGTCTGGCAGCCACTTCGAGCTCCTCGTACGGTTCGTCGGGATCGTACGGTTCGTCGGGATCTAGCGGGGCATATGGCTCGTCGGCTTCGAGCTCCTCGTACGGTTCGTCGGGATCGGGCAGCTCAGGATCCTCGGGCAGCTCAGGATCCTCGGGCAGCTCAGGATCCTCGGGCAGCTCAGGATCCTCGGGCAGCTCAGGATCCTCGTCTGGTTGGAAAGGCTAAGCGAGCTGCCGGGCCATCTGGCGTAGGGCCGCGCGGTCCGGCTTGCCGGCAGCGAGGCTAGGGATCTCGTCGAGGGCGACTACCACTTCAGGAGTCTTGAACCGCGTGGCTCCGCTCTCGGCGAACCACGCGCGGCAGGCCTCGAGGTCGAAGGGGGCTGATGACGTCACGAATGCCACGACACGCTCGCCTACCGCCGGGTCCGGTGCCGCAACGGCTACAGCTTGATGGATGCTTGGGTGTGCTTCGAGAATGGCCTCGACCTCGGCAGCGGAGATGTTCTCCCCGGCGCGAATGATGATGTCGGACAGCCTCCCCGTGACCCTGAGCCATCCATCGGAGTCGAGCGTGCCGAGATCTCCGGTACGGAACCACCCGCCTGGCTCGGCCAGGGCCTTGGCCGTGGCGACCCGGTCGACGTAGCCGGCGAACAGCTCAGGCCCACGTAGCCAGATCTCGCCCACCTCACCGGGTGACGCCTGCTTGGCACTGGAAGCTACGCGTATCTGCAGCTCTACGTCACCTAATGGCCGGCCGTCGGTCTCGCGTGCATGTTCGGGCCGGTCCGATGCGGTCGACGTAGTGACGGTAGGCGCTTCGGTTGATCCGTAGGTTCGCTTGACGCTGCATGCGAATGCGTCGGCTGTCTGCTCGACGAAAGCGGGGCTGACCGCGGCCCCTCCGGTCGATATCAGGCGCATACTGGCGACTCGCTCCCTGGTGAAGTGCTCGTCTGCTGCTATCTGGGAGAAGAACACCGGTGGGGCGCCCATGAACGTGATCCGCTCCCTCTCGATTGCATCCAGGGCCGCGGCTGGATCCCAGGTAGCCATCAGTACGGTCGGGAGTCCTCCCATAGCCGGTATGAGGACGCCGTTCAGCAGGCCCGAGACATGTGCGAGCGGGGCAGGCATGAGGACGGCGTCACCTTGCCGGAGGCCGTGAACATCTAGCATGAGGGCAGCCTTGTAGGCTAGGGCGCGCTGGGTGTGGAGGACTGCCTTCGGCCTGCCTGTCGAACCTGATGTGAATAGAACTACCGCCAGATCGTGAGGCATGGAGGGGCATGAGGCTCGTGCGACGGGCATGCCATCGGGTAGTGCCGCCATGAGCTCTTCCACGCTCCCGTGCGGCGCCAGTGCTATCGCGCTCGGATAGCCGCTAGCAGGCATGTCGCTGCTCGCGAGCACTGCGACAGGACGCACCTGGTCCAACGCGCCAGCAGCCTCGATGGGGCCGAGGCGGTGATGAAGAGGGGCGGCCGTCGCCCCGATCCTCCAGCAGGCACGGTACATCGCAAGCGATGCCGGACCGTTCGGCAGCTGCCAGGCAACCACACGGCCACGACCGCCCCCTGCGGCGCGCAGCCTCCCGGCCAGAGCGGCCACGACTGCCTCGAGAGCGGCGCCGTCGAGACGCGTTGAGCCCTCGACCACCGCCGTCGAGCGCACGAGTGGGAAGGAGGCGTCGAGGACGGGCCGGTCCCAGGGACCTCCGGCTCGCCGGTACCAGGGAGCCCTCGTGTGTGCAAGGGTGGCGTGGAGGGGTGCGATGCCGGATTTCACCACAGACGAATCTAGTGTCAGCTAACCTGACACTGTGGTCATACTCGGGGCAGAGACATCGGAGTGGCGCCCTGGCGGCATCCAAGCAGCGCCTGATGAGGCTTCATGAGCACGGTGCCGGCGCCTGGGTGGGTGTGAACCCCCGGTGGATCTGTCGCTTACGCCCCAGGAAGCTGCATTTGCCGACGAGGCGCGCGCGTGGCTGGCAGAGCATGTCGAGCCGGTGCCCTGCTTTGAAGACGAGGAGAGCGCCCTCGAATGGGCGAGGCGCTGGCAGGCCGAGTTGGCCGAGGGAGGATGGGTAGGGCTCGACTGGCCGGTAGCCTATGGAGGCAGGGGAGCAACCGCCGTCGAGGTGGCGATATTCAACATCGAGTATGCCCGCTCTGGGGCACCGCAGCCCGTGAACAGGGTGGGTATCAACCTGGCTGGTCCGACTCTGCTCGCCCACGGCACCGCCGCTCAGTGCGAGCGCTTCCTCCCCGCCATCTTGAGCGCCCGGGATCTGTGGTGCCAGCTCTTCAGCGAGCCGGGAGCAGGCTCGGACCTGACAGGTCTCTCCACGAGGGCGGTGGCGGTTGCCGGGGGGTGGAGGGTGACAGGCCAGAAGGTTTGGACCTCGTACGCGCGCTTCGCTCGGTTCGGCTTGTGCCTGGTACGTAGCGGCCCGGCCAGTACCGGTGCCCGTAGCTTGTCGCTGCTGGTGGTCGACATGCAGGCACCCGGGGTCGAGATCCGTCCCCTCGTCCAGATGACCGGGGAAGCCGAGTTCAACGAAGTGTTCCTCGACGGGGTGTTCGTGCCCGAGGACAACCTGATAGGCGCCGAGGGCGAGGGCTGGCGGGTGGCTTCCACGACACTTGCCCATGAGAGGGGCGCCAATTTCCCTGTGAAGGAGGAAGTCGTCCACGAAGGCCTGCTCGCTCGTCTGGTGCGTGAGGCCGAAGGCAACGGCAGCCTTGATGACGTGTCCATAGCCGACACGATCGTGGACTCATACATCTCGCTGCTCGTGCTTCGTGCGCACAATCTGCGGACCCTCACCAAGCTCGCCCGCGGCGCTCAGCCTGGCCCGGAGTCGAGCTGGGTCAAGCTCGCATGGAGCACAATGACCCAGACAATGGCGGAGTCCGCAATGGCGGTGCTCGGATCCGGCTCCCCGATGTGGGGGCACTGGCAGCGCCAGTGGATCTGGTCCAAGGCAGCGACCATCGCCGGGGGCACGTCGGAGATCCAGCGGAACGTCATAGGAGAGCGGATACTCGGCTTGCCCCGCGAGCCCGGTCCGGCTGGAGGTGCTGGGCGCTCGCCGGCTCTGGGGGACTCACCAGGTGTGGGACGCTCACCGGTCGAGCTGGGCATCCGGCGGTGAGCGATCACCCAACCGAGGAGTTGGACCTTGCCCAGGCCATCGAGCGCAATGTCCGCCCGGGCGACACGCTCCATGTCATGCTCGGGCACTGCCGATGGACGGCCGGTGCCCGTGAGGTCCTCCGGCAGTACTGGCGGAGCGATCCCGGTTTCACACTAGTGATGCTCAGCCTGGGCTCTCTCGGAGCGCTGTTCTTCGAGGGAGGTCTGGTGAAGAAGGTGGTCACCGCCTACTCGGGTGACAGTTTCCCTACCTACACGCCGAACCCAGTCTTCCAGCGAGGGTACTCGTCGGGAGAGGTGGAGGTCGAGCACTGGTCAATCCTCACCTTTGCCCAGCGCCTGGAGGCCGCTGCGCGTGGACTGCCAGGCGTGGTCACCGGTTCTCTCGCGGGTTCCTCGATGGCCTCCAACGCTGCCTTTACAGAGGTGGAATCACCATTCGGCAGGATCGGGCTCGTTGCCCCGCTTGTCCCGGATGTGACTCTGATGCACGGGGCGGTAGCCGACGCGGAGGGCAACGTCGCACTCTCCGAGCCACTGTTGGAAGGCGTCTGGGGTGCCTGGGCTGCACGGCGCGGCGTGATTGCCACTGTCGAGCGGATCGTCGAGAGCCTGGAGGGCCAGGGCCATCGGGTCCGGGTTCCGGCCCACCGGGTACTCGCTGTGGTGCAGGCTCCGTTCGGGGCCCACCCGGGTGGCCTGTACGCGCCGGGACTGCCGGTAGCGTCCTACGGAGAGGACATCCCCTTCTGGGTGGATGCCAAGCAGGCCACGCATGGGGATCTGGACGCTTGGGCGCGCCGGTGGATCCTCGGGCCGGATACGCATGGCTCCTACCTCGATCTCCTTGGGGCAGATCGCCTTGCGCGGTTGAGGGCGAGGGCCGATCCGGCCTCTTTCAGGGCTGACGAGGAGGCGCATCCGATCGATCGGTGTGAAGCACCCAGTCCGTGGGAGCAGGCTGCAGCCATGGCGGCACGAGAGGTCTCCGATACTGTCGGCCTGGTGGGGGCAGACGCAGTCCTGGCGGGTGCCGGGGTGGCCAACCTTGCTGCATGGGTTGGCGTGTCGCGCGCGCGGGAGGCTGGAAGCACGGTGGTGCTCATAGCGGAGCTGGGCATGCTCGGCTACACACCGATACCGGCAGACCCGTACATCTTCAATCAAAGGGTGTTCCCCGGGACGTCGATGCTGTCTGATGCATCGAGCGTGCTCGGCATGGTGGTCGGAGGACCGGCCACGAGGGTGGTCGGATGCCTGGGGGCTGCTCAGGTGGACCGGGAGGGGAATTTGAACTCGACAATCATTCCCGGTGGCCCATTCCTGGTGGGATCCGGCGGGGCGAATGACGTGGCAAGCAGGGCAGAGGCCTGTGTGGTTGTCACGCTAGCTCGCCCCGGCAGGCTCTGCGAGCAGGTCGGCTACGTGACGAGCCCTGGACGTGCCGTCACGAGCGTTGTCACGGACCGGGGGGTGCTTCGACGCAGTGATGGTGTGTTGCGGATAGCGGCGGTTCCTTCGGGGCCTTCAGGTCTCGACCAGCGGGTCAGGGCGATGGCCGGTTCGTGCGGCTGGGAGGTGGAGACCTGTCGCAACATCGAGGAGATGGAACCCGTCACCCTGGACGAGGTTCTTGCACTGCGCCGCTACGATCCAGAGCGGCTCTTCCTAGCTGGTGGCTGAGATGGCGGCAGGGAGCGCGCGGCACCATCTCTCGGGACCGCTCAACTGTTCCTGAGTAAATCGTAGATCTCGGCGAAGCCACGGGTGGCGTGTTCGGGGAGCGGCTCGATGCCTCCGAGCGACATAGCTCCTAGGGCGATCTGGGCGCTGCGCTCGACGAGGGCGGTGATGTGGAGGGCATCCGAGGGAGACTTGCCTATCGCTACCATGCCATGGTTTGCCAGCAGGGCGGCACCACGCTTGCCGAGCTTCTCCACCGCATTGTGGCCTACTTCGGCGGTGCCACTCGGAGCGTAGTGAGCGACTTCGACATCGCCGCCCACGAAAATGGTGAACTCGTCCACACACGCTGGTATGGATCGGTGGGCTACGGCGAACATCGTCGCGTGGACCGGGTGGGAGTGGATCACCCCTCCTATCTCGCCGAAGGCGTCGTAGCAGGCCAGGTGCAGCAGCTTCTCCGATGACGGAGCGCGATCACCGTGAAGGACCTCCCCCGTGGGCGACAGGACCACGAGATCCTCTAGGCACATGTCGCGGTAATCCACAGAGGACGGAGTGATGCAGATATTTCCCCCGTCCATGCGTGCCGAGACGTTGCCGGCCGTGCCCTCGACCAGGTTCTTTGCCAGGAGGGTCTTGGCTGTTGCCAGCACGGCCTCGGCTGCGTCATCTACCATTCGCTTGGTCACCAGCGGGGTGCTCCTTGTCTGGGGTCATGGTTGCCGGGCGCGGCACGCCTCGGCAGGCTACAGTCGCTACAGTTTAGGTGACATCAGCGTCAGTAACCGCCGGGGTCGGTCGCCGGAGTGTATACGGAGGCAGGTGAGAATCCATAGGAGGGCAGGGCCAGTTGAATGGGGGGCCAGTTGAATGGGGGGCCAGTTAGCACAGGGGGGCCTGTGAAGAGGACGGCACCACCAGCCGTCCACAATGTCAGGAGGGGTTGCATGGCCGGGCTTCGTGGTTCAGCTCTTCGTGGTTCAGCTCGATGCCGGTTGCGAGCTGCCGTCGTAGGTGTTGTCGGCGCTAGCCTGCTGCTCGCAGCGTGCTCGAATGCGTCGGCGAAGGCAAGCTCTGGAGGAAAGGGGGCTCCAGGCGTCACGGCGAACAGCATCACGGTGGGCAGCCTGGCTACGGCAACCGGCCCCCTCTCGCAGGGATTCGGCGAGATAGTCGACGGGGTGAAGGCCTATTTCGACATGGTGAACGCCGAGGGCGGTGTTTACGGCCGCAAGCTCCACCTGGCCTATGAAGAGGACGATGCAGGAAATCCGACCACCGATGCAGACGAGGCTCGGACGCTCGTCGAGCAGGATCACGTGTTCGCGGTGGTCGGGGTGGGCACACCGTTCTTCAGCGGTTCGCAGTACCTGGCCCAGACGGGAACGCCCACCTTCGGGTACGTAGTCAGCAGCAATTGGGACACTGCCCCCAGCCTGTTCGGCACGTACGGGTCATACCTTGACTTCACCACAGCGCAGTACACCGTCGTCTATGCCGCCAGGCAACTGCATGCCACCTCGGTGGCCGTGGTGGCCTATGGCGTGCCGGCGTCCTACTCCGCATGCGAGGCGTCTGCCCAGGGCCTCCGGCGGGCAGGTATCGACGTGGCCTTCACGGACTTCAACTTCGGCTTGGGAGCCAACCCGGTTCCCGACGTGCTGCAGATGGCCAGCCACCATGTCGATCTGTTCATCACCTGCATGGAGCGGTCGGACAACCTGGCTTTCGCCAGGGCAATGCATCAGTACGGGCTGGGCTCGGCGCACGCGATGTGGTTCAACGGCTACAGCCGTAGCATGGTGGCTGACAACCCTGCTCTTACAAATGGCGTGATATTCCTCGACGAGCACGTCCCCTTCGAAGCAGTGACCTCCTTCCCGGGGAAGTACCCAGCGATGCAGCTCTATATCCGCGAGATGAGGAAGTACGAGCCCAGATGGACCTATGACGATGTCTCGTTCCAGGGCTGGGTCAACGCAGCACAGTTTGTGGCTGGCCTGCGGGCGGCTGGGCCGGATCTCACCCAGAAGAAGCTGGTTTCGGCGATCAATTCCGAGAGCGCCTTCACTGCCGGGGGGCTTATGCCCCCTGTCAACTGGCACGTGGCCCATACCTCGTCGCATCCCCCGTACTGTTCCGCATTTGTGGAGGCGGAGAACGGTAGGTATGTACCGATCCTCGTCCACGGCCACGGTCAAGTGTTCACCTGCGTGAACGACAAGTTCGAGTCCCAGAGCCCGCCCCCGGGTACGCCAGGGGCCTGAGCCGGCACCACCCAGGTGAGCAGCCTCCTCGACTACGCGATACCGGGGGTCCCCTACGGTTGCGAGTTCGCGCTTCTGGCTGTGGGCTTGGTGCTCACCTTCCGCGCCACGGGCGTCTTCAACCTGGCTTTCGGCGCTCAGGCGTTCGTCTCGGCATTCGTGTTCGATCTCCTGGACGAGTACGCCCATTGGCCTCAGTGGGCAGCCTTTGCTGTGGCGGTGCTGGTGCTTGCGCCGGGGCTGGGGCTCGCTCTCGACCATTTCCTGTGTCGCCCCATCCGGACGGCTTCCACGACAGCCAAGGTCGTGTCATCACTCGGCCTGCTCATCGCCATACCCCAGAGCATTCCGATCATATTCGGCGGCAGGACGCGGCACAGGATCGGATATTTGTGGCTGAACCCGAACATCGTGTACTTCCATATCGGATCTACACCGGTCAACGGGGCAGACATATCGACCACCGTCGTCACCCTGGGCGTGGTGCTTGGCCTCATGGCAATGTTCAGGTGGACCAGTGCAGGCCTCACGATGAGGGCAGTCGTGGAATCCCGACGGCTCGCATCGCTCGAAGGAGTGAATGCCGGGCGTGTGGCAGCGGGTGCATGGGCGCTGTCGAGCCTCCTGGCCGGCCTGGCAGGTGTAATGCTGCTTCCACAGTCCAACTCCATCGACCCGACCAACCCCTTGGAGTTCACCACGCTGCTCGTGGCGGGGATCACCGCAGCAGCGATGGCGGGCATGTCGAGCTTGCCGGTGGCGCTCGTAGGTGGGATAGGGCTTGGCGTGCTGGAGAACCTCCTGGTCAAGTTCCTCCCCCCAGGCGGCGTGCTTGCTCAGGGCCTCTTGCCGTCCTTGCCCTTCATCGTCCTGGTGGGGGTGCTCCTGGCCAACCCGCGACTCAGGCATCTAGATCAGAGCTCCGACCCGCTCGCTTCGGTCGACCCTCCCCCGCCTCCACGGGCTATAGCGATCCGCGACAAGCGGCTGGAGCTTCCCATGAAGTGGGGATTCAGGCTGCTGGTTATAGCATTTGTTGTCTCGTGCCTGACCTGGGTGCCGGGCAACTGGGTCTTCCCTCTGGGTCAGGGGTTGGTCTTTTCGGTGATCTTCCTCTCGATCACGCTGATAACCGGGATGAGCGGTCAGCTCTCGCTCTGCCAGGCAAGCTTCGCTGGCATCGGGGCGTTCACCGCAGGGCAGCTTGCGTTGCACATGGGCCTGCCCGTCCTGCTCGGAGCGGTGGTCGGGGCCGTGCTTGCCGCTGTTGTCGGGGTAGTGCTGGCGCTGCTTGTCATACGGGTGTCGGGACTGCTGCTCACGTTGGTGACGCTTGCCTTCGCCCTGTTCGCCGACAACGTGCTATTCCAGTTCTCCTGGACGGGTGGCGGGGTGGCTGGTCTCGTCGTGCCACGACCGGCAATGGGGTCGGTGAACTTCAACAACGACCGGGCATTCGTGATGCTTGCGCTGGTGGTTCTGGCCCTGTGTATGGGAGTGGTGGTGCTGATCCAGCGAGGGACGGTCGGCAGGTACCTAGCGGCGATGCGCGGAAGCCCGACGGCGGCCGCGAGCCTCGGGATCAACCTCTCGTGGTCCAAGGTTACCGTCTTCGCGTTGTCAGCCGGCATGGCCGGTCTCGGCGGTGCGCTCTACGGGTCGATAGAGGGGCCGATCAGTAGCACCGACTTCAACTACGTGCTGTCACTGGTATGGGTAGTGGTGGTCATCACGACCGGGGCCCAGACGGTTGAGGGAGCGGTGCAGGCAGGGATGGCCTTCGCTGTGTTCGCACAGGTGCTCACCTACCTGCCACAGCGGGTGGCCGGCATCGAGTTCATCATGTTCGCTGTCGGGGCCCTCACGTATGCCGCCCATCCCGAGGGGATAGTCGAGTACCAGCGGAGCATATGGATGGCGCGCGTCGGGCGCTGGCTCGAAGCGTGGGATGAGCGTCGATCCAGGATGGCGCGCTCGGGCATGCCTCCTGGCAGCGCGGCGACGGGTGCCGTCGCTGGAGGTGTCGGGGGTGCTCCGGGGAGCGCTGTTCCGGGGGCTCTTCCGGCGTCGGCGCCGGGTAGCGCCCCGGCAGGTGGTGCCTACCATGCCTGATGGGGCTCCTGCTCATGGAGCATTCCCCGCTGCAGGCCGTCGGAGTGTCTCGCGCTACCATGCCGGGCGTCCCGCCAGCGGGAGCCCACTCCTCGAGGCGCGCTCGGTATCGATCGAGTTCGGCGGGATCAGGGCATTGAGCGACGTCTCGGTTCGCGTCGAGGTGGGCGAGGCTGTCGGGATCGTGGGGCCGAACGGCGCTGGCAAGACCACGCTCTTCAACTGCCTGTGCGGTCAGTACTGCCCCGCTCGTGGCAGTGTGTGGTTCGACGGCAAACCCATAGACGGCCTTCCGTCGTATCGCCGTGCCCGCCTCGGCATCGCGCGGACCTTCCAGCGCGTCGAGGTCTTTCCCGAGATGACGGTGCTGGACCATCTGCTAGTGGCCGAGCGGGCCCGGCGCGGAGACGGGAGGCTGTGGAAGGACCTGCTCAACATGAGCCGGGTGCGCCGCGATGAGCTCGATCGGATCGAGGCGGTGCTCGGTCTCGTGGGGCTGGCCGACATGGCCGCCACGCCGGTCGGGGCACTAAGCCTGGGCCACTGCAGATTGGTGGAGCTGGGCAGGGCGCTGTGCCTCGAGCCGCGCCTGCTCATGGCAGACGAGCCGTCGTCGGGACTCGACACGGGTGAGACGGCTGCGCTGGCAGATCTGTTTCGCCGTGTTCAGCAGGAGAAGGGAATGGCCATACTTCTCGTCGAGCATGATTTGGACATGGTGGCCAGGGTGGTGGACCGGGCCATGGTGCTGGACTTCGGTGAGCTGGTGGCGGAGGGACGACTTGACGAGGTCATGGCAGACCCCCTGGTGCGCCGTGCCTACCTCGGTCGCGCCGGATGAGCCCGATGCTGCTGGAAGCAGAGGGGCTCTGTGCTTCGTATGGGTCGTACCGGGCCCTCTTCGGTGTTTCCCTGGCGCTGCCCGAGGGGAGCGTGATGGCGCTCCTGGGTTCCAATGGCGCCGGCAAGTCGACGCTCGCCAGGGTGTTCACCGGGCTCGTGGCCTCCACCGGAGGAACGGTTCGTTTTGCCGGGTGTGACATCACGAACCTGCCGGCATGGCGAATCGCGAGGATGGGTCTGGTTCACGTTCCCGAAGGTCGTGGTGTGTTCGGCTCGTTGTCGGTTGAAGAGAACCTGGTGCTGTCGTTTCGGCGCAGGGCGGGGCGGAGCGAGGTCTCCACGGCCCTGGAGCGGGCTTACGGGGCCTTCCCGGTGCTCGCCGAGCGGCGCAGGCAGCAGGCAGCAACGCTTTCGGGTGGCCAGCAGAGAATGCTGTCGCTTGCCAAGGTGCTGGCGGTGCCCCCAAGGCTGCTCGTGGTCGACGAGCTGTCGCTGGGATTGGCACCGGTAATAGTCGATGCCGTGTACGACGGGTTGGTTGCCATCCGCTCCAATGGCACGACTCTGCTGGTAGTCGAGCAGCAGGTCGACAGGGCGCTGGCCCTGGCAGATCTGGCCGTGGTGCTGGCGAAGGGCGCTGTTGCCTGGCAAGGTCCAGCAGCCGGGGCGGCTACAGCGATGGAGGGCATCCTGGGCACCGGCTCGGTAGTCGACGCCGGCAGTAGGCCAGGGCAACCCGACAGTGCAGGGCAACCCGACAGGCCAGGGCGACCCGACAGTGCAGGGCAACCCGACAGTGTAGGGACAGGCGAAGGTGCAGGAGAGATGGGGAGGAGCTGCTAGTGGGTGTGCTTGAAGGCAGGGTGGCGGTGGTGACCGGGGCAGGTCGTGGCATCGGGCGTGAGATAGCCATATGCCTGGCGGCAGAGGGGGCGAGTGTCGTGGTCAACGACATAGGAAGCTCTCTCGATGGGAAGGAAGCAGCGGCGGTGACCGGGGAGGAGCCTGGCTCCGGTGCGAGCCTGGGAGCAGATCCAGCTTCGGAGGTATGCCAGGTGATCGAGGAGGCGGGTGGCAAGGCCCTGCCGAGCTACGAGTCGGTCAGCGACTTCGAGGCAGCGCGTCGGATGGTAGCGGGGGCGGTCGAAGGATTTGGCCGTATCGACATACTCGTGAACAACGCTGGCATCGTGCGCGATCGGACTCTGCTCAAGATGACCGAGGCGGACTACGACGCGGTAGTGGCGGTCCACCAGAAGGGCACCTTCAACTGTGCGCACCACGCGGCAGCCTTCATGCGCGAAGCAGGCTATGGCCGCATCGTGAACATCACCTCATCAGCCGGCCTGAGAGGGAATTTCGGCCAGACGAACTATGCAGCGGCAAAGGCAGCAATCATGGGCATGACCTTCGTGTGGGCGCTCGAGCTGGGCCGCTATGGGATCACTGTGAACGCAGTGGCGCCCGCCGGCATCACGCGGATGACGGCGGGTCTATCGACTGGTGGTTCTCAGGGCACTGGCGGCGCAGGTGAAGCCGAGGGCACGGATAGGGCCAGCGGAGCGGGTGCGGGGGTACCCTCCGTTCCAGCGGATCAGGATCCGGCGCTCAACGCTCCGCTGGTGGCGTTCCTCGCATCCGAGGAGGCAGGCTATGTGAACGGCCAGGTGCTCGGGCGCACGGGCTTTGCATACACGATATTCCAGACGCCAAAGCAGGTAGCCGGGATGTGGCGCGAGGGTGGCTGGACGGTTGCCGAGGTAGGCGAGCATTTCCACGACGTGCTGGGTCAGTACCTACAGCCGGTCGGGATGCCGGCGCATCCGCTGCTGGGCCGGGGGCCTGCGAGCGCCTGAGCAAACGCGCCTCTCCTCGGGCTCCAGCCGCTTTCGTACGGGGCGTTGACGCTTCGACCGGCACGAATGGCGGGAACGACTGGGCGCTCTGTCCTGCCCTGGTTGAGACTGGTGGCAGGCGTTGCAGTCAGTTCGTAACGTTCAGAGGACCTGATGGGGTTGTTCACGATGTACCTGCCGGCGGCTGGTGTCGTCTGGCTTGCGAACGAAGAGCTCCCCGTCAGGTTCTCGCCGTGAGTGGCTCGAAAGAGGAACATGCACCACGATCCGCACCAGGAGTGCCCTCACGGTTCCACCAACGGACCAGGAGGTAGGCATGTCCATCATGATTGGCATCTATCCCCACAAGGCCACACATGCCGCGGTTGCCATCGGGACTGACGAGCCCGAGCTCGCCACCATCACCGTTCGGGCCACCAAACAGCAGACTGGCAAGTTGCTTTCGTGGGCAGAGCCCTTCGAAGAGCGCACCTGGGCTATCGAATCGGCCGGTGGCTTGGGCTACCTGTTGGCCCAACGACTGGTCGGGGCCGGCGAACAGGTCCTCGACGTGCCGGCCACTGTGGCGTCCAGAGTCCGGGTCTTGGGGTCCGGTCGATCGAACAAGAACGACCCCAACGACGCGCGCTCAGTGGCCATCGCCGCCCTGGAAGCAGGGGGACTTGCCAAGGAGCTCAACGCGTCTGACGCCGAGGGGGTGCTCAGGACCTTCGAGCCATCGTCTCCCGCCGAACACACCCGCCACCAGTCGGCCCTCGAGCTCTTGGCCGACATCCGCCATCTCGACGGCCAGCTGGCTGAGTCCAAGCAACGCATCAAGGTAGCCGTTCAGGCTTCGGGGACTTCCCTCACCGAGGTGTTCGGGATAGGACCGGTCATCGCCTCTGCGTTGCTCGGGTACACCGGTGACGTTTCCCGGTTCGCCAGCCGGGACCAGTTCGCCGCCTACAACGGCACCGCTCCCGTCGAGGTGTCCTCGGGAGGTCGGGTGGCCCACCGACTGTCACGCCGAGGGAACCGCAATCTCAACCACGCCATCCACATGGCGGCCATCTGTCAGATCCGCCACTCCGACTCGGAGGGGCGGGCCTACTTCGACCGCAAGGTGGCCGAGGGCAAGACCAAGCGGGAGGCGATCCGATCGCTGAAGCGCCAGATCTCCAACACCGTCTACCGCCACCTGGTCCTCGACGCAGCAAAGTAGGGCCCGGGAGGACAGACGGGAACGACTCGTAGCCTGCGTGACCGGCTCTGCACCCTGGCGACCGGCTCTTCGGCGAAGTCACTCCCGGACCCACCACACTATAGGCAGTCGCGGCCCTCGACGGCGCGCTGATCTGTCGCGCCCGGACACCCTCGAAATTGCCCCCTTGACTCAAAGAGGATTCGTTCTGCGCCACGGATGCAACGGCAAGGCCCGTCGTTCCGGCGCGGCGTTCTGTGAGTTGAGCGGGCTCCACTGCCTACGGCGACTACACTGTAGTCATGTCACATCCTGTATCCGTTCGCTTCCGCGACCCCCGGGTGGCCGATCAGCTCAAGACCGAGGCGGTCGCTCGTAGCGCATCAACGTCCTCGCTGGCCGAGGAATTGATCGACGAGGGGCTGCGTGCTCGCCGTCACCCATTGGTGAGCTTCCGAGACGGACCCGCCGGTCGCCGCGCCTACGTGAATAGTGGTCCTGACGTGTGGGAGGTCATCGAAGGCCTGGTGGGTGGGGACGTCGCCTCGACCGACCGCATCACACGTGCAGCTGAGGTGTTCGGGTTGCGTCGTGAGCTGGTCGAGGCAGCTCTCGCCTACTACGCCGAGTTCACCGATGAGATCGATGGTCTCATCGACGCCAACCGCCGGGCGGCCGAAGACGCAGAGGCACAGTGGCGACGCCAGCAGGATCTGCTGGCGGGGTGAAGCTCCTGCTCGATACCCACCACTCCCGGCTGGCAGCCGAGCGGCTTCGGGCCGACGGGCACGATGTGATGGCTGCAGCGGACGATCCGGTCCTCGCATCCTTACCCGATGAAGAGCTGCTGCGGGCAGCGAGCCGTTCTGGTCGAGCCGTGGTCACCGAGAACGCTCGGGACTTCGACCGCGTCGTGCGGAGCTGGTCGCTCACCGGTGAGCACCACGCAGGCGTCGTGTTCACCTCACCGCGCCGCTATCACCGAGGCAGCAAAGCGTATCCGGCGAGTCTGATCACCGCGCTCGGGAAGTTGATCGCAGACCCTCCAAGCGGTGAGGTCGATTGGGTGTACTGGCTCTCGTAGTCGGAGCGGGCCAGGGCGAAGTCACTCCCGGACCCACCACACCATAGGCAGTCGCGGCCCTCGACGGCGCGCTGATCTATCGCGCCCGGACACCCTCGAAATTGCCCCCTTGACTCAAAGAGGATTCGTTCAGTGCAACCCAAGGACGGTCATCAAGCTCTCATCGATCCCCCACATCTCCTCCCGGCTAGTCAGGCCGACGTGGTCTCCGAGACGGTTGACATCGACAGCGCCGATCTGTTCGACCAACACCTTCGTGGTTTCGCCTTCGATCACTACCTCGGGTCGGAAGCTGGCCCGTCGAGCGCTACGGGACGTCGGCGCGATCAGGACGATCGAGCGGGGCAGGAGGGCGTCTGACTGCACCACGACGCCGAAGCGTCGGCCCTGCTGCTCATGGCCGGATCGCCGAGGTAGACGTAGTTCGTAGACGTCACCCCTCTGCACGAAGGCTCTCCATGAGCGAAGCCACCTCTTGCATCTCGCGTCGATCCGCCTCGTCGGCTTCGAGCGCTGCGACCTCAGTCCGAAGCGCCTCGCGACGCCGAAGCGCCGAAGCGGCGTCGAGGATGGACTTGCGGATCGCCTCCGACCGGCTCATCCCGGACGCCTCTAGCGTTCGGAGTGCTCGCTGTACTTCGTCGTCCAACCGAACAGACACTGCTTGCGTCATGCTCAAGAGTGTATCACGAAACGTGATACAAACGACGGTGGCGACGACGATCTCCTATTCAAACCCTGCTGACCTGCGGGAACGGCTTCGCCGGACTGGTGGGTAGCTGAGGATCGTTTGGCCTCAAGCAACGATGCTCTCACCGGAGCACGATCGCACACGAGACGGTGCCGAGATCTACCTCTATGTCTCCGACGCCGACGCGCTTTACACCACCTGGTCGTCCTTCGGAGTCAAAGGACGGTTCATCTCACCGCACGACTCGCCCTACGGCCTGCGAGAGTTCGCCTTCGTCGACCGCGATGGAACCGCGCACCGCGTTGGGTCGCCGCTCCGGCAAGGCTGATCGGGGTTCGGCG
>JAJZJN010000084.1 GCA_021851165.1 Actinomycetes bacterium | reverse complement strand
ACATGAGATCTGCACTTGGACTCTGAGGCTGATCAGCGCAGCTCGGTAGGGCCGTGACGGGAGGGCCGGAGGCGAGTTCGCGACCGTTGGTGGTGAGGGTTATGCCAGTGGTGAAGGCCCTCAGGCGAAGCTTCGACTACCGGGTGCCGGCCGAGTTGGCAAGCGAGGTACGTGTGGGTACCGAGGTCCGCGTAGCGCTGCGCGGGCGGCGCGTGCGGGCGTGGGTGGTCGAGGTCGGCGTGAATCCGCCACCAGGATTGACCATCAGGGAGATCGACGGCGTCAGGGGCTGGGGTCCTCCGCCGGCCGTGGTGTCGCTCGTCGAGTGGGCTGCGTGGCGCTGGGCCGGATCGCCCGTCTCGTTCCTGGGCACCGCATCCTCACCGGTGGTGGTGCGGAGGTTGCCGACGCCAGCCAGCACCCCCGGGCCTGCCAGCACCCCCGGGCCTGCCAGCACCCCCGGGAATGCACGCCTGCACTGGGATGACGAGATGTCGTCGGAGCTTGCACTCGACGCGCTGCGCGGGGGCGTCAGCGTGATCCGATTGGCACCCGCTTACGATGGCTTCGAGCTCGTAGGCGACCTGATCGCATTGGGTCGCCGCCAGGTCGATGACAGCCAGATCGATGACAGCCAGGCCGCCATGAGCCAGGTCGATGACAGCCAGGCCGCCATGAGTCAGGCCGCCATGAGCCAGGTCGCCATGAGTCAGGTCGATGACAGCCAGGTCGATGACAGCCAGGCCGATGGGTCCCGGCCTCCCGCCGAGCCTGGTGATGCCCCTGGAGTGCTGGTGCTGTGCGCGAGTCAGCGTCAGGCGGTTGCTCTGGCCCGTCGGCTGGGCGCCGTCGGCCTGCCAGTTGCGCTGTTGCCGGGTGACTGGGGCGCAGCGCGCCGGGGCGGGTGTGTGGCTGTAGGAGCGCGTGGGGCGGCATTCGCCCCCTTGCCGAAGCTCGGGCTCGGTATCGTGCTGGACGCGCACGACGAGGCCTACCATGAAGAGCGCTCTCCGACATGGTGTGCGTGGGAGGTTGTGGTCGAGCGGACTCGACGCGACGGGGCGCCGTGCGTGTTGGTGAGCCCGTGTCCCACGCTCGAGCTCCTGGACTCGGGGAGGCTGCTTCTGGCGCCTAGGGCGATGGAACGGCGTGGCTGGCCGGTGGTCGATGTGGTGGACCGCCGGGGCGACGATCCGCGTTCGGGCCTGTTCTCCGAGAGAGTTGTCGACATAGTGCGATGGGCGGCTCGGGGGCAAGCGCGTCGAGTCGTGTGCGTATTGAACAGGACCGGGCGTGCGAGGCTCTTGGTGTGCGGGTCGTGTTCGGAGATGGTCCGCTGCGAGCGCTGTGGCGGTCCACTGGGAACCTGGGATGCTCCAGGAAGCAGCTCCCAGACCTCCTGGCTCCGCTGCTCTCGCTGTGGTTACACGCGCCCGGTGGTGTGCTCCGCGTGCGGCTCGACCCGGCTGAAGGTGTTGCGTGCTGGGGTCAGCCGGGTTCGCGAAGAGCTAGAGGCTCTCGCCGGTATCCCGGTGTACGAGGTCTGGGGTGACAACGATACGCGCCCTGCAGCGGGCTGGAGCCTGCTCGTCGGGACGGAAGCTGTTCTCCATCGCGTCGTCGCGGTAGATGTAGTGGTGTTCCTGGACTTCGATGCGGAGTTGCTGGCCCCGCGATTCAGGGCCGGGGAAGAGGCGCTGGCCCTCATCGCACGCGCTGCGCAGGTTGTGGCGGTTGGTGAGAAGCCGCCTCGCGGCAGGGAAGTCGATGTGCATTCTGGCGTTCGGGCGGAGCGTGCCGGTGGCCTGGTCGTGCTCCAGACCAGGATGCCCCACCACGATGTCGTGCTGTCGGCGGTCGGGGCCGACCCCGGCTTGATGGTGCCCGGTGAGAGAGAGATCCGTCGCCAGCTGGGCCTGCCTCCCTACGGCGCACTGGCAAAGGTGTCAGGTGCCTCGGGAGAGGAGCTCATCTCTCTGCTGCAGGCTGCACCTCCCTCGGGGGTGGAGATCAGCCAGGAAGGCAGTTCCTGGCTGCTGTCTGCAGAGACCCACGAGGTTCTCTGCGATGCGCTCGACGCGGTCGGTCGCCCTGCAGGTCGCCTGCGCATCGAGGTCGACCCGTTGCGCATCTGACCAGGGCGCGCCCGGCTGGGACGGACGGCTGTACCATGACATCGTGGGTACTTACACGATCCGGGTCTACGGCGACCCCGTGCTTCGCCAGCGGGCGTCGGAAGTGACGGCGATCGACGGAAGGCTGGCCAGCCTGGTCGATGACATGGTTGAAACGATGTATGCCGCTCCAGGCGTTGGGCTGGCAGCCACCCAGATAGGCATCCAGAAGCGCCTGTTCGTCTACGACATCGGGGAGGGGCCGGTTGCCGTGGTGAACCCAGTGGTGAGCGAGTCGAGAGGAGAATGGAGCTACGACGAAGGCTGCCTCTCGGTGCCGGGGATGTCGTGGCCTATCGTGCGACCGAAGGAGGTCCACCTGCAGGGTTACGACCTCGCCGGTCGGGAGATCTCGGTCGACGCCGACGAGCTTCTTGCCCGTGTCTTCCTGCACGAGGTCGACCATCTCGACGGAATTCTCCTAGTGGAAAGGCTTGACGACGACCAGCGCAAGGCGGCGCTGAAGGTGCTGAGGCAGCGTGTGCTCGACAAGGAAGAAGCTGGCGTCGCACACGGTGTTGACAGCGAGCCGCGGCACGCCGTAGCTGGCGAGCTGTAGCCATACCCCCTCTCTTTCAATAGGCAGAGAGATCCAGCCCCGGTGGCCCGCATCGTTTACCTGGGTACCCCCGAGGTGGCCGTAGAGCCGCTTCGGGCGCTCGTGGGTGCCGGTCACGACGTGCCTCTGGTCGTGAGCGGGCCCGACAGGCGACGCGGGCGGGGCGGAAAGCTCACGCCGAGCCCGGTCAAGGCAGCAGCATTGGGGATGGGACTGGAAGTGACCGCCCAGCTCGGCACAGCCGTCGATGTCGGTGCCGAGCTGGGCGTGGTGGTTGCCTTCGGCAGGCTGATCCCTCGCTGGATCCTTGGCGAGCTGCCGATGGTCAACCTCCATTTCTCGCTCCTGCCACGATGGCGCGGCGCGGCCCCTGTGGAGCGGGCGATACTGGCTGGGGACGACAAGACCGGGGTTTGCCTGATGGCTATCGATGAAGGCTTGGACACAGGGGGCGTGCTGGCCGAAGCGGAAGTGGCGATAGGGCGTGACGAGACAGCCGCTGATCTGGCGAGGCGGCTGGCAGATGTCGGAACGAGGCTCCTGGTGGAGACCCTCGCCGCCGCTCCGGGTGGCCTGCCGCCCCCACGTCCTCAAATGGGTGTGGCAACCTACGCAGCGAAGCTGGATCCTTCGGAGCTGCGCCTCGACTGGTCGCGGCCTGCAGACGAGCTGGCTCGCGTTGTGCGCGTCGGGCGTGCCTGGACGACCTTTCGAGGAGCCAGGTTGGGGGTCATCAGCGTGACGACCGAGCCGGCTCCCGGCACCCCGGTCGATCCCGGCACCCCGGTCGATCCCGGCACCCCGGTCGATCCCGGCACCCTGCTGGATCCCAGCATCCTGGTGGATCCCGGCACCCTGGTGGGCGACAGGGTTGCATGTGGCAGCGGATGGCTCGGGCTCGTCATCGTGCAGCCCGAGGGGCGCCGGGCTGTCGGTGCTGCCGACTGGTTGCGCGGTGCGCGCGTCGAGCATGGGGAGCGCTTGGGCCCCTGATGAAGTGGTTCAGAGACGCCCTGGCCAATCGCGCATTCCGGTGGCTCGAAGCCACGGCCATCTTCTCGAACACGAGCGTGTGGATCCTGTCGCTTGTGAGCGGCTTCGTCATGGAGACCATGACGCGTGTACCGGTGCTCGTCACGCTTGCCACAGCTATGACGTCGCTCACGGCGCTTGCCTCTGCATCGGTGTCCGGTGCCGCAGCGGACATCAGGGATCGCCGACTGGTCCTGCTGCTGGCCAAGTCGATCCTGTTCTCCTCTGCGCTCCTCCTCACGCTGGTGGCGCTCCTAGGCGCTCTCACGCCGGCGACACTCCTGGTGGGTCTTGCGGGGGTGGGCATATCGATGGGCACCTCCGCCCCATCGTGGTGGAGCACGGTGACAAGCCTCGTACCTCAGCGTCTGGTGCCTGTGGCTCTGAGCATCGACAGCTTCCAATGGAACATAGGCCAGGTCGCAGGTCCGATCCTCGGTGGCGTCGTGCTGCACAGTGGCGATACAGCGGCTCTGTTCGGGATGTGCAGCCTGCTCCTCGTCCCGCTTCTGGGCTTCCTCGCCGTATGGCGCGGTCGTAGCGAGCTTCGTCTGTCCACGCCCGGCAGTGGAGCGGCCGAGAAGACCCTCGGCGCCATATCCGCTGGATGGCGATTCTTCTACTACACCCCGGCGCTCAGGTCCATCGCTGCCAGGACGATGCTCTATGTCACTCCTGCAGTAGCCCTGGCGGCTCTGCTGCCACTGCTTGCAACTCGCTACCTGCATGCCACCGCGCTCAGCTATGGGCTGTACCTTGCGTTGAGCGGTCTCGGAGCGCTGCTGGCCTCTGTGGTCCTTCCTCGCCTGCATGGTGCTCTCCATCTCGACGTGCTGGTGGCACTGGCCACCCTGGTGAATGCGCTTGCGGTGGCCCTTCTAACGCTGTTTCCCCATGTCTACGTCGCCGTGCCGGCTCTCATCGTGACAGGCGCGGCATGGGTGTGGGTGACCACCGTGCTGACCATAGCCACACGAGATCGGGCGCCCGAGTGGGTGAGAGCGAGGCTGCTGGCCATCTATTACCTGGTCCAGCAGGCGCCATACGCTCTCGGGGGGATCGCGTTCGGCGCGATAGCTACCTTCCTGCCGCTCAGGACGACGCTGCTGATCGATGCAGCGTTGTTCCTGCCGGGCGTGCTGCTCATCCCGCGCTTCGGCCTTCCGGTGGTGGACCGACGCTCCCAGCAGATGATCGTGCGTCCTACCATCACGGCGGGCTCCCATGTGGATCCCGAGGATGGGCCGGTCCTCGTCCTGCTCGAGTACCAGCTGCGCGAGCAGGACGTAGAGGAGTTCCTCTCTGTGATGTCCCAGCTCCGGCTCATACGCCGCCGCCTGGGAGCGTCTCACTGGGGTATCTACGAGGACGTCACCGAGCACGGCCGGTTTGTCGAGACCTTCATCGTGCCATCCTGGGAACGCTATCTGCGCCAGCGCGAGCATTACACCGAGGCCGATGAAGCCATAGAGCAGGCCGCCCGGAGCTTTCACCAGGGCCCAGGTGGTCCGCATGTGACACGCTTCGTACACCCCGACACAGCGGAGGCTGCCCGGTCACGTTCGTCGTGGCGCCGGGAGATGGCCCGGCTCATAGCCGATCCGTTCATCGAGCCGGGGTCTAGGGAAGAGGACCCAGGCTCGTGAGTGGTCAGGAGCACGACACGCGATGCAGCCCTGCAGGCTTTAGGATCGGCGGCCATGGCTACGCGTGCACGTCACGGTAGGAGGCGCCGTCGCACGGCGCTGGTCGCGTCGGTAGCAGTCCTGGTGGTGGCTGCTGTGGTAGCTGCCGTGGTGATCGGTGCCCTGACGGCAGGACGGGGGGGATCCTCGAGGCAGGCAACCCGCGCCGTTCGCAGGACCCACACGGCAGGGGCCGTGGCGAGCCGTCGATCGGCTCCGGACGGCAAGACGTTTGCCGGCCCCTATGGCGAGGAGGCCCAGTGGGTGATCGACCAGAACCGCCTCCCTGGTACGACGAAGTGGGAGATAACCACTCCCCAGGTGGCCAACGGGATCATGGGCTATGCAAGCCGTGTTCAGGCCCGACTGGGTCAGAAGGTAGTGCTCTATGTGTCTACTCAGGCCTCGAGCTTTCACGTCGACGCGTACCGGATGGGGTATTACCAGGGCAAGGGTGCTCGGCTGGTCTGGCGCTCGGCAGAGTTGCCAGGGGCGGTGCAGCCGGCATGTCCCGTGGTCACCGGCATCAACATGGTTCAGTGCTCGTGGCCAGCCTCGTTGAGTTTCACGGTCGACAGCCGATGGGTTCAGGGCCAGTACCTGTTGAAGCTCGTAGGCAGTGGCGGGCAGCAGAGCTATGTGCCCCTCACGATCTGGGATCCAGCGAGCCACGCTGCGTACGTGATGATGGCGGGCGTGTTCACGTGGCAGGCTTTCAACCCATTCGGTGGCTACGACCTGTACCAGGGGCCGGTGAGCGAGCCGGGCTATCCGCCTCCCAACCGGGCGAGGGTTTTGTCGTTTGACAGGCCCTACGCGACCTCCTACGGCTATGGCGCTGCGTCGTTCCTCGGCAACGAGTATCCCCTGATCCGCTTCATGGAGAAGCACGGGCTCGACGTCACGTACTGGACCGACATGACCCTGGCTACCCACGGCAATCTACTTACCAACCACAAGGTGCTCCTGTCTCCTGGCCATGACGAGGAATGGTCGTTGAGGATGCGTCAGTGGGCTACCCGTGCACGAGATGCCGGAGTGAACATTGCCTTCTTCGGGGCGAGCCCCGTGCTAAGGAAGATCCGGTTGCAGGCCTCGCCGCTCGGGCCGGACATGGAGATGGTCAACTACCGCGATCCGACGGCAGACCCACTCTACGGGCATGACAACGCCAGGGTGACCCAGAACTGGTGGGGCCAGCCACCCGCTGACGATCCGGCGAGCACGCTCGTGGGCGCCAGCTATAAAGGCTACGACACCTCTGGGAGCATGGTCGTGGTCGATGCATCCTCGTGGCTGTTCAAGGGTACGGGACTCACCAACGGATCTCGGCTGAAGGGCGTTCTGCAATTCGACTTCGACGGTTTCGACCCGAGGCGGCCGAACCCTCCCGGTGTGGAGATCTTGACCCACTCGCCGGTGACGGTGAGCTTCGACAACAAGGTGAGGTATGCCGATACGACGTATTACACCTGGGCGCCGAGCAGGGCGGGCGTGTTCGAGAGCGGTACCAACTTCTGGATTCCATCGCTCACCCGATGCCCCGCATCAGACCCCGGTTGCCCCGCCCCGCTCCTGAGGAAGATGACCGGCAACCTCCTCAGGCTGTTCGGGCAGGGTCCCGCCGGTGTCACCCAACCCTCCGTGACGAACGTGCAGCAGTTCTACCCAGGCAGCAGCGGCTGAGCCTGCCACGACCAGCGGTAGGCTTGGAAGCGATGGGATCATCCGACCTGCTGCTGGCGCCGTCGATGCTGTCGGCCGACTTCGGCAACTTGGCCGAGGCAGTTGGAGAAGTGGCCGCTGAGGCGGATTGGCTGCACATCGACGTCATGGACGCGCACTTCGTGCCGAACCTGACCGTGGGTCCACCGGTGGTGGCGTCGCTCAGGCGTCACTCCGGGCTGTTCTTCGACTGCCACTTGATGATGAGCGATCCCGGGAGCTACCTCGGCGCTTTCAGGGATGCGGGCGCTGACAGCGTCACGGTTCACGTGGAGGTGGGTGGTACTGGCGACCTCATCGCTCAGGCGCGCCAGCTTGGTCTCGGCATCGGCGTGGCACTGAACCCCGACACTCCTGCGAGCCGGGTGGAGCAGTTCGTGGACCAGGTCGACCTCGTGCTCTGTATGACTGTTTTCCCAGGATTCGGCGGCCAGTCGTTCATGAGCGAGGTCATGGGCAAGGTGGCGCAGGTTCGCCGCATGATCGACGAGCATGGAGCCAGCGTGAGACTGGAGGTCGACGGCGGCATCGACGTGAAGACCGCGCCGGTCGCGACTGCTGCGGGTGCGACGGTGCTCGTGTCAGGCTCGGCCATCTTCGGCCACGACCAGCCATGGCTTGCTGCCGCAGCCATTCGAAGGGCAGCCCAGGGGGGCGCCCGAGCCCCAGTAGACTCATAGTTCCATGACAGCCGCTCCAGGGAGTGAGGTCAACCACGACGAGCACGCGATGAGACGCGCCTTGGAATTGGGCGAAGCCGTGCGCGGTACCACCTCACCGAACCCGTGGGTTGGCTGCGTGATCGACGCGCCGTCGGGCACCTTCGAGGGAGCTACCCAGCCTCCGGGTGGGCCGCACGCCGAGGCAGTGGCACTGGCCGCGGCAGGTTCCAAGGCAAGGGGGGCGACGCTCTACACGACCCTGGAGCCGTGCTGCCATCATGGCCGGACACCACCGTGCACTGAAGCGATCGTGGCTGCCGGGGTGGCACGGGTCGTGGTAGCGGTGAGCGACCCGGACCCCTCAGTGTCAGGCAGGGGCATCGCGGCGTTGCGGGAGGCCGGGATAGAGGTCGAGCTTGGAATGGCGGCAGCATCGGTGTCGGAGTCACTGGCTCCGTATCTGAAGCACCGGATGACTGGCCGGCCCCTGGTAGTGCTCAAGCTCGCGGCGTCCCTGGATGGCCGCATAGCCGCGCCTGACGGTTCGAGCAAGTGGATAACCGGGGGCGAGGCGCGTGAGGACGTCCAGCGTCTAAGAGCGGTCTGCGACGCGATAGTGGTTGGAGCCGGCACCGTGCGAGCGGACGATCCGGCGCTTACAGTCAGGAAGGATCCCATGGGAGGTCGTCAGCCGTTACGCGTCGTGCTCGGTCGAGTACCGCCGGGGGCTCGGGTCCATCCCGCCGTCGAGCTGTCAGGGGACCCTGGAGCAGTTCTCGACCAGCTTGGCTCGATGGGGGTGCTGCAGGTGATGGTCGAGGGTGGAGCCAAGGTTGCCCATGAGTTCCACATGGCGGGACTCGTCGACCGCTACGTGTTCTACATGGCGCCAATGCTGCTCGGCGGTGACGACAGTGTGCCGATGTTCGCCGGCCGGGGGGCGCACACGCTCGATGCAGCATGGCGGGGCAGGCTGGTGTCAGTGAAGATATTGGGAGCGGACTTGCGCGTCGAGGTGAGTGGCAGTGAGCCGGACGGGGGTCGTCGCGAGTGGGAGGCGGCCTGATGCCGTTCGCTGCCATTGAGGATGCGATAGCTGCCATAGGCCGCGGCGAGATCGTGGTCGTGGTCGACGACGAGGACCGTGAGAACGAGGGCGACCTGGTCATGGCCGCCGAGGCGGCGACCGCTGAGAAGATAGCGTTCTTCCTGGCGTACACATCGGGAGTCATCTGTGTTCCCCTCACGCCGGAGCGTGCCGATGAGCTCGAGCTTCCACTGATGGTGAGCACCAATACGGAGTCCCAGCGCACTGCGTTCACGGTGAGCGTGGACGCCCGGCACACGACGACCTCGGGTATCTCGGCTGAGGATCGGGCCGCCACCATACAGGCGTTGATCGATCCCCAAACGTTGCCGGGCGACCTGAACCGGCCGGGGCACATCTTCCCGTTGCGTTACCGGCCTGGAGGGGTGCTCAAGCGTGCCGGGCACACCGAGGCGACTCTGGACCTGGTGAGGGCGGCAGGGCTCTATCCCGCAGGCGTGCTCTGCGAGGTGGTGAGCGAGGACAAGGAGCACATGGCCCGGCTGCCGGAGTTGAAGCGCTTTGCCGATGCCCACGGGCTGCTGCTCATATCGATTGCCGACCTCATTCGCTATCGCAGGAGGAAGGATAAGCTGGTGCGGCGGATCGCAGGCCCGGTGCGCATCCCGACTGATGCCGGCGAGTTCAACAGCTATGCCTATGAGTCGGTTCTAGACGGTGAGCACCATCTAGCGCTCGTACGGGGCGATGTCGAAGGTGCGAGAGACGTTCTGGTCAGGGTGCATTCCGAGTGCCTTACCGGTGACGTCTTCGGCTCGCTGCGCTGCGACTGTGGCGCCCAGCTGGCAGAGGCCATGCGGCTCATAGCCGCCGAAGGTCGAGGCGTGGTGGTCTACCTGCGTGGACACGAGGGTCGGGGAATCGGCATCGCTCACAAGCTCCGTGCCTACAATCTCCAGGATCAGGGTCACGACACCGTTGACGCCAATGTCGAACTGGGGCTTCCTGTGGACAGCCGGGAATATGGCATCGGGGCCCAGATCCTGGTTGATCTCGGTATAACTACCATGCGTCTCATGACCAACAATCCCGCCAAGTACGGAGGGCTCGAGGGATTCGGGCTCGACATAGTGGAGCGTGTAGCGCTGTCGCCTCATTCGAATCCCGAGAACATCAAGTACCTGCGCACGAAGCGAGAGCGCATGGGCCACCTGATCGAGGGCCTGGATGACGTCCTCTGACGATACGGCTCTCCCCGCCGGGGCGATAGGGGAGCTGTCGCACCGTGTGGGGGCGTCATATGGAGCCGACCGCACAACGGGCCGGGAGCACCAGTGGCGCATTGGTGCCGCGTGTGCGAAGTTCAACGGAGCGATCACCCTTCGCTTGGTGGAGGGATTGATCGCCGGGCTCGTGTCGAGTGGGATCGATCCGGCGACGCTCGGCATCGCGTGGGTGCCGGGTGCATTCGAGCTTCCACTTGCGGCGCAGAAGCTTGCGTTGTCGGGCCGATACGACGCCGTGGTGTGCCTGGGTGCGGTGGTTCGCGGCGGCACGCCGCATTTTGATTTCGTGGCTCATCAGTGTGCTGCCGGCATCGAGCAGGTTGCGCTAGCGACGGGTGTTCCGGTGCTCATGGGCGTGTTGACCACTGACGACATCGGCCAGGCGCTGGATCGCTCCAAGCCGGGCGACCCCTCGAATAAGGGTTACGAGGCCGCCATAGGTGCTCTCGAGATGGCAGACATGCTTGCAAGCCTTGCTGGCGCGGGACCGGCCAGTGACCGACCGGCCAGTGACCGACCGGCCAGTGACCGACCGGCCAGTGACCGACCGGCCAGTGCGGGAGGGACAGACCTACCCACC
>JAJZJN010000083.1 GCA_021851165.1 Actinomycetes bacterium | reverse complement strand
CTTGCCACGCTGGGGGTGAGGCTCTCCTCGGTGTTGATCGCGCGGGCGATGCCGAAGTCGGTGACCTTGACCTGTCCCTCGTCGGTGATGAGGACGTTGCCTGGCTTCACGTCACGGTGGATCACGCCGTGGCGATGTGCATATGCGAGTGCTCCGGCCACATCCGCGGCGATGTCGGCGGCACGATCGGGGTGCAGAGGCCCGGCGGTGCGCAGTATCGACGACAGGGGCCTGCCGTCGATGAACTCCATCACTATGTAATAGGTCCCGGAGTCCTCGCCCCAGTCGAACACCGGCACGATGTTCGGATGCGACAGGTTGGCCGCAGCCTGTGCCTCACGACGGAACCTCTCTACGAACGCCCTGTCCACCGACAGCTCGGGGAACAGCACCTTCAGGGCCACAGGACGATCCAGTAGGCGGTCGTGGGCGCGGTAAACCTCCGCCATGCCGCCTCGGGCGACTAGGTGTGCAAGCTCGTAGCGCCCGGATAGCACCCGAGGGGTGGTCGAAGGCTCCATGCGCGCTAGAGCCTACGCCGTGCAGGGTGACGTTCCACGGCATATCCGGAGCACTCGACGGCGTGCCTGGCACGGGATGCACGCTCGGTGAAGTCGCTGGATTGCTCTCCTGGGCCCGGGGTCTGGGTACGCATCATCCCTGGCCTGCCGAATTGACTGCCGCCTGAAGCATGGTCGAGATTATCGGACCTGCGACGGAGTTCCCTGTAGAGGACTCGAGCTGGTAGGGGACCATGACTGCTACTGCCGCCTTCGGGTCGTTGGCCGGAGCGAATGCCTCGAGCCAGTCGGTGGTGTAGTGCTGGACGGTGTCCATCTGGGCGGTCCCGGTCTTGGCAGCGGCATGGAGGCTAGCCGGGAAAAGCCCTGCCGCCGTACCGTGCTGGGCCACGGCTACCATCAGATTGCGTATAGCTCCCGCAGTCTTCTGCGAGGTCGGCCGTAGCCATGGCGACGGCTGGTAGGACATGACCAGCTTGCCCTGGCTGTTGTGGATGGACTGCACTACGTGAGGTTTCATGATCACACCCCCGTCCGCTATTGCCGACGCCACCATCGCCATCTGGAGTGCCGTAGCAGATACGTTGCCCTGGCCGATGGCGGAGTAGGCAACGAACGGCTCGTTGCCCTTGAACGACGACAGCGGGGGGAAGCTCGATGCAGCGGCACCGGGGATATCCAGGGGTGGGACCTGGTCGAAGCCGAAGGCGTGCGCCTCCTCGGATAGGTACTTGGGGCCCAGGTCCATGCCCAGCATGGCATAGCCAGTATCACACGATGGCGGCAGGAGCTGAGCGATGTCGCCGCCGCATGCCTCGTATGCGTAGTTGTGGAGAGTCTGGGTGGTGTCAGGCAACGGGATCTGGGTGCGTACCGGGTAGACCTTGTTGATGAGCTTGGGATCGTGCTCGTAGACCGCGGAAGTGGTCACTATCTTGAATGTCGATCCGGGGGGGAAGCTGCGCTGGTAGGCCAGGGCGAGGAGGGGGGGGAATCCGTGACTGTCCGGAGTATTGTCGGCAAGCCAGGCCTGATGCTCAGTGGCAGCGTTCGGGGATGCGAGAGGGTTCGGGTTATAGGTGGGATTTGAGTACATGGCCCGTATCGCTCCGGTAGTCGGGTCCATGACCACGATGGCGCCGGGCCTACCTGCCAGCTCCTTCTGGGCAAGCTGCTGTAGCCGGCTCGACAAGGTGAGGGTGATGTCGTCGGTGACCGTGTGGTTCGACAGGAGCAGATCGCCCAGGCTCGTGATAGGGCTCTGGTGGGCCACCAGGTACTTGTTATAGGCGGCCTCGACCCCGCTCTCACCGTAGATGTAGGAGAAATAGCCGACTACCTGGGAGAACAGAGGCCCGGTTGGGTACACGCGCTGGTACTTGTAGATGCCGTTCGAGACGGGTTTGGACTCGGCGAGAATCTGCCCTCCGGCGCTCACGATGGTTCCCCGTGGCTCGCTGTAGCGCTGAAGGACTATGCGGGGGTTGCCGGGCGAGCTGTTCAGCTTCTTGGCCTGGACAAGCTGGAGATTGTTCAGTTGGAGGAACAGCACGAGGAAGCACAGGATGACGAAGATGCCGAGCCAGCGGATCCGGCGCTCCATATCAACCGGCTCCAGCGGTGTTGGCAGCCGAGGAAGTCCCAGAGCTGGACTTCGTAGGCGACAGTGACGTGGTGGAGGTCGTCGACGGCGGACCCGCCGGACCGTAGGACGACGATGATGGCGATCCCGTACTGGTCGATGATCCTCGTGTGGCTATGGCCTCTGCTCTGAGGTTGTGCACGTACTGGCGTGCCGCTGCCAGCGAAGGCTCCTGCACCCCCTGGTCGAGTGCCGGGATCCTGTAGGCGAGAACCTCCGAGGTGTCCACACCTGTTCTCAGAACCGGCCTGGGTTTGAACCACATGAATCCCCCCGGACGGCCCTCGAATATGACCAGCTGTCCTTGGCGCAGGCCTACGTAGTAGGAATCATCGACATACCAGCGGGTAACCGCCCACGCGCCGGCCGTAAGCCCGCCGAGCACGACGACGAACAGTGCCACCCGTAGGGTGAAACGACTCGGCATGTGGGCATGGTGGCCTGTATGCACTGCATCTACAGCAGCCACGGAGCCCGCTGCCTGAAGCCCCGTATATGGCTGTGGCTGGTTGCCGGGCTGTGGTGGGTTGCCGGGCTGTGGTGGGTTGCCGGGCTGTGGCTGGCCGGTAGCTGCCACGAATACGTCTGGGCTGAGAGGGGCACCCTGCGGAGCGTCTCCAACCAGCACGTCGAGCACCACGACCGTTACGTTGTCGCTGCCTCCGTGCTCGTTGGCCATGCGAACCAGCGTGTCAGCAGCCTCCTGGGGATCGGAAGCGCTGCCTAGCACTCTGGCAATCTGTTCGGTCGAGACCTCATTGGTGAGGCCGTCGGAGCACAGCAGGAAGCGTTCGCCTTGCGCGGGGACTATCTCCCAGGTATCGGCCTGCACTTCCGGGGAGACTCCCAGGGCACGGGTCAAGATGTGCCGGTGGGGATGGATCTCAGCTTCCGCAGAGGTGATCTCACCCCGGGCTACCAGCTCCTCTGCCACAGAGTGATCCGTGGTGAGCTGGACGAGCTCGGTTCCGTTGAATCGATAGGCACGCGAGTCGCCGACGTTGGAAACCACGAGCAGGTCCCCAGCGCCTGCCGGATTGGCTACGAGCGCCGCGGCTATGAGGGTGGTGCCCATCCCGCGGAGATCAGGATCCGAGAGGCTGCGCTCCCAGACGGCCTCGTTAGCCCTCTCGACGGCTGCCCGAAGGCCATCGGCAGTAGGATGGTGGGCAAAGGAGTCCTGGAGCGCGTCGATGGCAGTTCGTGCAGCCACCTCCCCTCCTGCATGACCCCCCATGCCGTCCGCTACGGCATAAAGCGACAGGCTCTCGAGTGCGCGGTCCTCGTTCAAGGTGCGCACCCTGCCCACGTCTGAGGCTGAGCCTGATCGGAGAACTGTCAACGTACCACCTCGAACACCGTACCTCCCACCTGCACGATGTCACCTTTCACGAGCTTTGTAGGAGTCGCTACGCGCTCGGCATTGCACCAGGTGCCATTGGTGGAGCCGAGGTCCTCGACCCACAGCGCCCCGTCGCGGCGGAAGAGGCGAGCATGGATGCCCGAGGTATAGGAGTCGTCTACTTGCACTCCACAGCCAGCAGCACGACCTACGGTTACCTCGTTGCCGATCTCGTAGATCCGCCCAGCGTTTTGAGGAGGCTCGACGACCCTGAGGCGCAGCTGGGCTGATCTGTCGCGCTTCGGCTCTGGCGGGGAAGAAGCACCGGGAGCGGCCATGCCCCCCTGGATGGCCGAGCCACCTCCCGCAGCAGGGTCGAACCCGCTGGCACGGGGGGGACGCACCTCCACCCACACGGCGCGGATCACCCGGAAGAAGAACAGCCAGACGATGGCCACGACGAAGATCTCGAGGGCTCGTAGCAGGTTCGCATTGTTGAATGAGGTGAGCAGCAACACGTAGCCGATCCTCAGGACGCTTCGTAACGGAGCGTGGCGCCACCGATGGTGATCGTATCGCCATCTTCGAGGAAGCGCTCCTTGGTGAGGATGCCGTTAACCCTGGTGCCATTGGTCGAATCGAGGTCGGAGATGGCCACCCGACCATCGATGCGGTGGATCCTGGCATGCCTGCGGCTAACGTTCGGGTCGTCGAGCACTATCGAGCACTCCGGAAGCCTGCCTATGACAATCGGTTCAATCCCGACAGGTACGCGCTCACCACCTGGCAGGACGAGCGATCCCCCTGGCATGCCCTGAGGTCCCTCACGCATGATGGCTGCGATCTCGAACCTACCGGGTCGGCGGCGCGGGTCCTCGACCAGCTCGACCTCCACCGGCCCCACGAAGCCGTAACCTTCGTTACGGGCATGCTCGCGTGCGGCGTCGGCCAACTCACGCACGAGCGCGTCGGAGAAGCTCTCGAAACGCTCGATGTCCTCGGGTGAGAGGCTCACCGTGAAGGCGTTCGGAGCAATCAGACCGTGAACTGTGACGCGGCGTAGCAGATCCATCTCGCGCGTCAGCCGCCGGCCGATCTCCACTGGCTGGAGACCGCCCCGGAACGCCTTGGCGAAGGCGCCCTCGACCAGGCGCTCGAGACGCTGCTCGAACTGCTGGAGTCCCATGGTGAAGGCCGAGCCTACCGGCACGGTGTGACCCCAAGCGATCAAGAGGGCTCTGCGGGAGGTCCCACCGTTTCCGCGGAGGCCCAATGGACGAGGTCACAGCCTGCAAGCATCCCTACAAGCATCCCTGTTCCTGACCGTGATGAAGTCCCGAGATGTTCAATCCTTCGAGCTGGGGATCACGCCGCAACGTGGAGCCATCCGGCCAAGGCGAGCAGGGTCAGTGCGAGCACCGGTATGGTCAGGACCACGCCCACGCGCATGTAGGTGCCCCAGCCGATGTGCATGCCCTTACGGTCGAGCACATGCAGCCAGAGCAGGGTCGCCAGGCTGCCGATGGGGGTTATCTTGGGACCGAGGTCGCAGCCGACGACATTGGCGAACATCATCGCCTGGTGGACTGCACCGCCGGCTGCTGCGTCGTGGATGGCCAGAGCCCCTACCAGCACACTGGGCATATTGTTCATGACCGAGGACATGCCGGCCGCCCCGAAGCCCGTGACCAGGGACGCCACGACGGGCCCGTGGTGTGCGACATGATCCAGGCCCCGAGCCAGGCCATGTGTAAGCCCCTGGTTGCGAAGCCCGAACACCACCAGGTACATCCCCAGGCTGAACAGGACCACCTGCCAAGGGGCCTCACGGATGATGCGGCTGACGTCGATGGCCTGGGGGTCTCGGGTGTTCCTGCTGGGGGAGACAGAGCTTGAACCCGGCCTGGTGTCAGCGCCTGAGGCCACCAAGCTCTCGCCGGACACCTGCGGCCCCTGAGCCGGGGATGCTGGCATACCGGCATCTGGCATACCGGCATCTGGCATACCGACATCTGGCATACCGGCATCTGGTGTCTGGGCAGAGGCTGCGGATGCACCGGCTCGAGCGTTGAACGGCCACCAACGTCCTGCCACCATCGCGAGCACCAGCGCCCCGGATCCGGCGACGGCCGATATCGGCAGACCGACGCGCCCTGCCGCGAAATAGCCCAGGAGGAGCACCCCCAGGATGATCCAGCCAGCGAGGAACGTCCTCCGGTCCCTGATAGCGGTTGCGGGGAGCTCCAGGTGGGATGTGGGGTATGTGCGAGGCACACGGGAGCCGAAATAGAGCCAGAGCATTCCCAGGCTGGCGGCGATTGCCATCACGTCCACCGGCACCATGACCGCTGCGAAATGGGCGAAGGAGATGTGGAAGTAGTCCGCCGACACGATGTTCACCAGGTTGGATACCACGAGTGGCAGGCTCGTGGTATCGGCCACGAAGCCGGTGGCCATCACGAAGGCGAGGCTCGCCGCGGGAGAGTATCCGAGAGCGAGGAGCATCTCGAGGACGACCGGGGTCAGGATGAGGGCGGCTCCGTCGTTCGCGAACAGGGCCGCGACCCCTGCTCCTAGCAGGATGACGAGGGCGAACAGGAGGCGGACGTTTCCACGCGCCCACCTGGCTACGTGCAACGCTGCCCAGGCGAAGAAGCCGGCGGCATCCAGGAGCAGGGAGATGATTATCACTGCCACGAAGGTGAGTGTGGCGTTCCAGACGATGTCCCAGACCTGGGGGATGTCCGAGACATGGACCACACCGGTAGCCAGGGCCACTGCGGCGCCACCGAGAGCACTCCAGCCTATCCCGAGGCCCTTGGGCTGCCATATCACGAGCGCCAGGGTCACGACGAAGATGGCTATAGCGGCGATCAGCATGGCTCGGCGATCAGCATGGCTCGGCGATCAGTATGGCTCGGCGATCAGTATGGCTGAGCTTCATCGGATAAACTTTATCCAATGATCGTTGATTCAAAATCTCGCGGGGCGGCGCTCAGGCAATCGACTGGGAGGAGCGGGCGGTCCACCGGCCCCGGACGGCGATTGGACCCGCAGGGTGGCGGTGGTCGCGACGAGGCCCAGATAGCGGGATCGGCTGACTTCGACAGGCAGGTTGCACTCCTGAAAGCCCTAGCAGATCCTCTGCGCTGGAGGATAGTCAACCTCCTAGCGGACGAACAGCTCTGCGTGTGCCATCTGACCGAGATGCTCCACGCCACCCAGCCGCTCGTGAGCCATCATCTTCGCGTGTTGCGGGAGACCGGCCTGCTGGACTCCGAGCGGAGCAGCTACTGGACCTACTATCGCCTCCGTCCGGAGGCGCTGGCGATCTTCTCCGAAGAGCTGGCGGCGCTGGTCGGTCGGGCCCCTGCCGGCACCGACAAGCGAAAGCCATGCAGATGAGCAATAGCGCCGTCCCAGGGTCGGGTTCGCTGCCGACCCTGCTGTTCGTCTGCGTGCACAATGCGGGGAGATCGCAGATGGCAGCGGCCTTTGCCGAGCGACTCGCCAAAGGCAGGGTGGCCGCCTCTTCTGCAGGTTCGGATCCCGCAGATTCTGTCCACCCTGAGGTCCTGGCTGTCATGGCGGAGATCGGGATCGACTTGGCAGGCAGGCGGCCACAGTCGATCGGCGAGGCTGCTCCCGACGGTGCTGATGTGGTCGTGACGATGGGCTGTGGCGATTCGTGCCCGGCAGTTCGCAGTGCCCGACGCGTCGAGTGGGACCTGCCCGATCCCGCGGGGCGGCCCATTGACGAGGTCCGCCTGGTGCGCGATCGCATCCAAGACCTCGTATCGGGCCTGCTTTACGAGATGGGCGTTCTCGACCTGGCGGAGCCGCTCTAGCCGTCGGAGCGGTTCACCCACCTCCGGAGTCGACTGCCTCGGCCGCTTTGCGGGCGGCGATAAGCACGGGATCCCATACGGGGGCGAACGGCGGGGCATAGGAGAGGTCGAGCCCGGACAGCTCCTCTACCGTCATGGAGCTTGCGAGGGCGCACGCGAGCACGTCGATGCGTTTTCCCGCTCCTTCCTCTCCCACAATCTGAGCACCAAGGAGCACTCCCGTCCTTCGCTCGGCGACGAGCTTCACACGGATCGGAGCCGTGTCGGGATAGTAGCCAGCCCTGGTCGTTGAATCGACGGAGATGGCAAGGTGCGAGAAGCCTGCCTGGCCGGCCTGGGCTTCGGTCAGGCCGGTGCGTGCCACCTCGACCGAGCAGATCTTAGATATCGCGGTTCCGAGCACTCCCGGGAAAGTCGCGTAGCCGCCCCCGAGGTTGATTCCCGCCACCCGGCCCTGCTTGTTGGCATGGGTTCCTAGAGCCAACGCCACAGGCCCACGGGAAACGAGGTGGAAGTTCTCCACGCAGTCCCCTGCAGACCATACGCCGTCCGCCGAGGTTCGCATTCGCCGGTCGACTACTATCCCGCCGGTGGGGCCGGTGGCGATGCCGGCCGCCTCTGCGAGCCCGCTCGCCGGACGGACGCCGAGTCCCAGGATCACCAGGTCCGCAGGCAGCTCTTCGCCGGCAACAGCCACGGCACTGACCCGGCCGTTGCGCGTTGTGAAGCCCTCTGCACGCTCGGTCATGTGAAGCGTCACCCCCTTGTCCCGGAGGGCATCGGCCACCATAGAGCCCATATCGGGATCCAGTGTGGCCATCGGCTCCTGGCCGGAATCGACCAGGCTGACGTCAAGCCCTCGCATGAGCAGCGCCTCAGCCATCTCCAGGCCGATATAGCCTCCCCCGACGATCACAGCGCGCGTAGGCGACTGGGCCTCCATGAACTGGGCCAGCGCAATCGCGTCGTCTAGGGTCTGCACGCCGAAGATTCCCGTGGCATCCGCACCCGGCAGCGGGGGACGGCGCGGTGTTGCCCCAGTGGCAACCATGAGCTGGTCGAAGGGCTCGACCACTTCGGTTCCAGTGTCGAGGTCACGAGCCAGCACGGTCCTGCGGTGCAAATCTATGTGCTCTACCTGGTGGCGCAGGTGGACGTCGATGGCAAAGCTCCTGGCGAACACCTCGGGAGAGCGTGCCACGAGCCGTTCGACGGGCTTGATAAGTCCGCCGATGAAGTACGGTATTCCACAGGCAGCGTACGAGGTGTGCCGGCCGCGTTCGAAGGCAACGATCGACAGGTCCTCCGGTCCTCGCCGCCTACGTGCCTGGGATGCGGCACTCATGCCGGCAGCGTCCGCACCTATCACGACCAGCCGCTCGCTCACCGAAACTCCTTCCGTGCTGGGCACCTAGTTCCGATATGTTGTCCGGCACCCAACCCGGTTTCACACTAAGACCTGCCCCGTAATGCCGGCAAGGACGGCATCTCCCCTTACCGCCTCCTGGCTACCGATCTGCCATCTCAATTCGCAGGTTCCACAATACGACCACCGACTTGGCAGCAAGGTCTACACCGTCACCCCTACGCCTACGACAGCGCAGCAGCGTCCATGTCTTCATCTCGCCGATGACGTGCTCGACCACGGCACGCCTCTTCTTAGCCTGGATCCACCGATGAAGTAGGGACTCCGTGGGGCGCGCATCCGCGGAAAGTGCCTCCCGAGCTGGGAGAATGACGGTATCCAAAAACCCCGTTCTCACCAACGCAGGAGACACTTCCTGTAAAGCCAGTATCGCACGGAATCGACCGTATCGAGGTGTCATTCGACGAGCCGACCTTGGTGGCCAACGCCGGGCTCTTGGCCGTCGCCACGTTGACCAAGCGCCTCGGCATCGAATCCCTCGTCGACGCCACCGTGAACCTTGCCGGTCGGGTAGGTGGGGCGTTGCCCGGCCGCAAGATCCTCACCTGGGTCCATGCGATCGTGGCCGGGTCAAGCCACATCGACCACGCAGACGTGCTGCGCTCAGGAGCGAGCGCCTCGGTGCTCTCGCACCGGGTGATGGCGCCTTCGACCCTTGGCACCTTCCTAGGTGCGTTCACGTTCGGTCACATACGCCAGTTGGACAAGGTCATCGACACGGTGATCCAACGGGCCTGGGCACTCGGGATCGGTCCTGGTGCCGAGCGCCTGGTGGTCGACATGGACTCGACCATCTGCGAGGTGCACGGCAAGTTGAAGCAAGGGGCGGGCTATGGCTACACGAAGAAGCTCGGCTATCACCCACTGGACGCCACCCGGCGACAACGGGCGAGCTGCTCCATGCCAGGGTGCGCAGGGGTGCGGCCAACACCCAGCGCGGTGTGAAGCGCTTCGTAGCCGAGCTCGTAACCCGGTGCCGCCGGGCCGGATCGACTGGCGAGATCGTGCTCCGCATGGACTCGGGGTTCTGGTCCAAGGACACGATCTCGCTCTGTGAGCGCTTGGACGTGCGCTACGTGATGGCGATCCGATCCAACACGCCTGTGGTGGCAAGGGCCATCGAAGGCATCGCGGAGGACTGCTGGGTCCCGATCGGCTACGTCGAGAGCGGCGAGGCAGAGGTCGCCGAGTGCACCTACGGCGGCCATCGCCTCATCGTGCGACGCACCCGGATGCTCGGGCCTGTAGCGGAGCTCTTCCCCGACTGGCGGCACTTCGGGTTCCTAACCGACGTCGAAGGCGATGCGGTCACCCTTGACAAGTTCTACCGCCGCCACGCTGTGGTAGAGCTCGCCATCAAAGACCTGAAGGAGGGTGCGGGGATGGAGCACGTGCCATCGGGGCACTTCTCGGCCAACGGTGCGTGGCTTGCCTGCGCGGTGCTCGCTCACAACCTCGTGCGTTGGACCGCAATGCTCGGCGGGATCTCACCTAAAGGCGAGCTCGTCGTCGCACGCACGCTGCGGGTCAGGTACTTCTCGCTGCCAGGACGTCTGGTCAACCGGGCCGGCAGGAGAACCCTGCGGGCACCGAGCGGTTGGCCGTGGGCCGAGCAGTTCACCAGAGCAGTCGACCTACTGCATGCATTGCCGCCGGTGCCGGTGTAGCAACACGCTCGCGGGCGGCGCACCGCAGACGACCGATCCGAGCGCTGACAACCGAGTCCGAATGACAAGAGCTCTGGTTCATCGCGCCCTGATTGCGGCTGGCAACGGGTGCGGGTGGCCAGCACGTCCCCCTGGCCACTTGAGCGGTCATCGGGCAGGCGTCGAGAGGCTGGTCGGTGGATCCAGGCTGAGCAGAACAACGATGCGATCGGGCGAGTGGCAGCCGAGATCACGGGGATAGCGAAGCGCTACCAGGCTCCCATTGCCCACGAGGTGCTCGACTTCACCAGGTCGAGGGCCAGTCTGCGCTATGG
>JAJZJN010000082.1 GCA_021851165.1 Actinomycetes bacterium | reverse complement strand
AGACCGCGCCCCCGGGGAGATAGTGGCAGGGGCTCTGCGCGCTGCCGAGAAGCTCGGCATTGCGGTATCCCTGGTTGGTCCGCCCGGGCGCTTGGGCAACGTCGGCGGCCTCGAGGTGATTCCTGCATCCGAGGTGATAGGCATGGATGAGGAACCTGGGGCGGCAGTTCGGCGGAAGAAGGACTCCTCCCTGGTCAGGGCGGCCGAGGCAGTGCGTGACAAGCGTGCCATCGCCATGGTGTCGGCAGGCAACACCGGTGCTGCCATGGCGAGTGCGTTGCTTCGCATGGGGCGGTTGAGGGGCGTGACCAGACCCGCCATAGCCACTCCGATCCCGAACCTCGGGTCAACCCCGACCGTGTTGCTCGATGCGGGTGCCAATGCCGAGTGCAACCCTTCCATGCTGGTGCAGTTCGCGCAGATGGGGGCGGCCTTTGCCAGGGCGCGATATTCGGTATCCGATCCGCGGGTCGCCTTGCTGTCGATAGGCGAGGAGCCGACCAAGGGAAGCCCCTTGGTGAAGCAGGCCCACTCGCTGCTGTTGGACGTGGCCGGGATCGACTTCATCGGCAACGTCGAGGGTCGTGACCTACTTGCCGGAGCAGCCGATGTCGTTGTGACGGACGGCTTCACGGGGAACGTAGCCCTGAAGACCCTTGAGGGGGCGCTCCGGTTCTTCATGGGCACCCTCGCGCGAGTCCTGGCCACCAACGACGAGACCTCTCAGGCCGCGAAGGTCCTCTGGCCCCACCTGGCTCCGATAGCCGAGGCCTTCGACCCGGACAACACCGGGGGAGCGATGCTCCTGGGCGTAGACGGCGTATGCGTGATCAGCCATGGCTCCTCGTCGGCGGGTGCCATAGCCGCTGCTGTGGCGGTCGCCCACGATCTGGCGGTCGAGGGATTGCCCGAGCTGCTGGCGGCCGCGGTTGCACCGGTTTGACAGGCCTTGCAGGAGCGGGGGGACTAGCGTACGTTATGGAATTCGACGACCCTGGAGTAACCGTGCCTGCAGAAACCCACGTGGAAAAGGCCCCTCTCGATCGCCAGGCAGTGTTCGAGGTAATCCGGGACCAGCTTGCCGACATCCTGGAGGTGGAGCCCTCTGCCATTAGCGAGTCAGCCTCGTTCGCAGAGGATCTCGATGCCGACTCGCTGGCTCTCATAGAGCTGGTGGAGGCCCTGGAGGAGGAGTTCGGCGAGCGCACGGTCGGGTTCAGGATCGATGACGAGGATCTGGAGGATCTGCGGACTGTTCGTGACGCGGTCGATTACGTGCTGGCCAAGCTCGGGGAGGCCTGACACGAGCCGGGTGCTCAGAAGGCGGGAGGCAACAGCGGGTTCCTCGCGCTCGACGGCAGGTGGGGACAGGCGATCATGCGGCTCGCGTGAAGGTCCGATCGCGGCATTGCAGGACCGGTTGGGCCTCGATATGGCCGACGTGGACCTGTTCCACCAGGCACTTTCCCACCGCTCGTGGTGCGCCGAGGCAGGAGGCCATCCTTCGAACGAGCGTCTCGAGTTCCTGGGCGACGCGGTGCTCGGTCTCGTGGTGGCGGATTACTGCTTCCGGACCTATCCGGAGCTGCCGGAGGGATCGCTTGCCAAGATCCGTGCTTCGGTGGTCAACACGGCTGTCCTGGCGGAGGTGGCCTCCGAGCTCGAGCTCGGTGAAGCGCTGCTGCTCGGGCGTGGTGAGGACGCTTCGGGGGGCAGGGCGAAGCCATCGATACTCGCCGACGCGCTGGAAGCTGTCATCGGGGCGGCCTATCTCGACGGTGGCTGGGATGTGGTGGACCGGCTCGTGCTCGGGATGCTCTCCGAGCGCATAGCGGGAGCATCGGAGGGGCCGGGTGCCGGCGATTACAAGACCCGCCTGCAGGAGCTCGTGCTTCGGCGCATCGGGGAACTGCCACGGTACGAGGTGGAGGGCTATGGTCCAGATCACGAGCGCCGCTACCGTGCCGTGGTGACCGTTTCCGGTCGGGCCACTGGTGCAGGAGAAGGCCGTTCCAAGAAGGACGCCGAGCAGGAAGCAGCGCGCGCAGCGTGGAGCATGATGTCGAAAGATGACCAGCAGGAGGCTCGTGGAGATCCCATTGGCGGGGTGATCGGTGATGCCTGAGCTACCCGAAGTGGAGACCATTCGCCGGGACCTCGAGAAGGAGGTAGTGGGTAGGAAGGTCAAGTCTGCTCAGGTCTATTCGGCAAGGGTGGTCAGGCGCCACGACGACGAGTCACAATTCTGCTCCCTGCTCGAGGGCCGGCGCGTGTCGTCAGTCGGGCGAGCCGGCAAGTATCTGCTGCTGTCGCTCGACGGCGACGCGGTTCTCGTCGTCCACCTCGGAATGAGCGGCCAGCTTCTCCATGTCCGCAGTCCGAAGGAGCCCATGGCTCGCCACACACATGTGGTCGTCACCTTCACGCAGGGTGGCCAGCTGCGATATGTCGATCCCAGGACCTTCGGCGAGCTGTTCATGACCGTCTCCGGTGGCCAGGGGGGAAGGGTCCCCGAGCTGGTTCACCTGGGGTTCGATCCTCTGGAGGACGTGATGAGCTGGAACCGTTTCGGTCAGCTGCTGGCTTCTCACCACGTCGGGCTCAAGACGCTTCTGATGGACCAGCATTTCGTGGCCGGCATCGGCAACATCTACTCCGACGAGATTCTCTTTGCAGCCGGGCTGCGCTACGACCGCCTGTCGGACTCGCTCACATCCCAGGAGGTCAGGCGGCTGTACAGGAGTATGGTCGAGACCCTCGCCGACGCTGTCAAGCACAGGGGATCTTCTCTCGAGGACGAGCAGTACCGCGATCTGTATGGCGAGGTCGGTGACTATCAGGGGCAGCACCAGGTCTACGGGCGCGAGGGGCAGCCGTGCCGGCGCTGCCGCAACCCGATAATCAGGTTGAAGCTGACGGGTCGCTCGGCATTCCTGTGCGAGCGCTGCCAGGTCTGAGATCTGTTCAGCAGAGGTGGAACAGTCATCTACAGGCGGCCGTGAGGATCTCGCGCGGAGGATCAGGGTGACGCGGGGCCTTTCCATCGGCCGCGAGGAGCTGGCCTGGCGGTTCTCCACCAGTGGAGGACCCGGCGGACAGCACGCCAACAAGGCCAGCACGCGCGTCGAGGTGCGTTTCGACATCATCGGGTCTCCGAGTCTTGCTCCACGACAGAGGACTCGCCTCCTGGGGCGTCTCGGACCAGTGGTGCGCCTATCGGTGTCCGAGGAGCGCTCGCAGGCCAGGAACCGCGAGATCGCCGTGGATCGCCTAGTCAATGTGCTCGCTGATGCCCTACGGGATCGGCGCGAGCGGCGGGCGACGTTGCCTACCGCAGCGTCACGCCAGCGCAGGCTGGACGCGAAGAAGCGGCGATCCCGGATCAAGCGCGACCGAGCTGCCGGTGACGGGTAGGGTGACGGCCGGTGTTCCTCAAATCGCTGTCGCTCAAAGGATTCAAGTCGTTTGCCGATCCGGCCACATTGGTGCTCGAGCCGGGCGTTACGGTGGTGGTCGGTCCCAACGGCAGTGGGAAGTCCAACGTTGCCGATGCCGTCGCGTGGGTGCTAGGCGCGCAGGGACCACGGACTGTGCGCTCGACGAAGATGGAGGACGTGATCTTTGCCGGGTCGGCGGACCGCCCGGCGCTCGGGAGGGCAGAGGTCTCGCTCACCATAGACAACCATTCCGGATCGATCGCCGGAGCCCCGGCCGAGATAACGATCACGAGGACGCTGTTCCGCTCTGGCGACAGTGAGTACGCGATCAATGCCGAGCCATGCCGCCTGCTCGACGTCCAGGAGCTACTCGCAGATTCGGGAGTCGGCCGGCAGCAACACGTGATCATCGGGCAAGGCCAGCTCGACCATGTGCTGAACGCCAGGCCCGAGGACAGAAGAGCGATCATCGAGGAGGCGGCCGGTATCCTGAAGCATCGCCGTAGGCGTGAGCGTTCCGAACGGCGGCTCGCTGCGACAGAAGGCAACCTGGAGCGTCTAGGCGATCTGGTTCGTGAAGTGCGCCGCCAGATCCGCCCGCTCGAGCGTCAGGCTGCGGCAACCAGGTCTTATGGAGCGCTGGCCGAAGAGCTGCGGGGGCTCCGCCTCCACCTCGTGGGAAGGGAGATATCAGCGCTGGACGCTCGGCTGGCCGAGGCTGCGGTCGAGAGCGAGTCGGTTGCAGCTCAGGCGCGTACTCTCGCCGGGGAGATAGCAAGCCTGGACACGCTCATAGATGCGGCTACAGCCGAGCTCTCGGCCCGGAGCGAGGAGGACCTCGTGACGGGAATGGCCAAGGCCCAAGGCCTTCTCGAACGCTGTCGCGGCCTTGCGAGCCTGCTGGGCGAGCGCAAGAAGTCTCTCCAGCGGCAACTCGAGTCGGCTGTGGAAGCCGACGCCGTTGCCACAGCGGAGGCGGAGGCTGTGCAGCTGGCTGCCGAGCTGGCGGCGGTGGATGATGAGGTCGACGCCATGCGGCCCGCTCTGGAAGCGGCAGATCGTGAGCTCCACCAGGTGGAGCGCGATATTGCCGCCCACGAGGCCGAGCACGGGGACATGGCGGAGTTGCGAAGTGCCGGCGAGGCGTTGGCGTCGGCCCGTGGCCAAGTGGATCCGATCGAGCGCAGCTTGGAGAAGGATCGGCGGGAGCTGTCACGTGCCACGGCCGCTCTGCAGTCCCTCGATGCGCGCCTGGAGGCTCTTGCTCGTGAACGGATGGATGCGGCCGGCAGGCTCGATGCCCTCCGGTCGGATTTGCCGGAGTTGGCAGCTCATGCCGAGCGTGCTCGTAACCAGGCGACCGAGGCGTCCATCCAACGTGGGGAGTCCGATAAGCGCGTACGGGCACTGGAGGCCGAGAGGCACCGTCTGGCAGCCCGGGCAGAGGCATTCGCGGTTGCCGCCGCGCAGGCGAGGGGATCTAGTGGGGCAGAGCTACTGGAAGGCTTCGAGGGCGTGGCCGGCGCCTTCGAGAACCTAGTGGAGGTGGACGATGGTTGGCACGCGGCCTTTGAGGCTGCGATCGGCGCCTCGCTCGCCGCCGTTGCCGTGTGGGGAGCGGGCCATGCGCGCCATGCGGTCGAACGCCTGGAGGCCGAGGGTGCACGAGGCATCCTGCTGGTTCTGGACGGGTTGAGCGATACGGAGGAAGGGCCAGGGCCGGTAGCCGATCTCCCTCACGGTACCGAGCGGTTGCGTGACCACGTCCGCCCTCTGCCTGGGATGGCGAAGCACACCACAGGTGGGGATGGGGAAGGTGGCCGGCTGGTAGCAGCGCTGCTCGACAGGGTTCTCGCTGGGGCGGTCGTCGTGACCGGTGGGTGGCATAGAGCCATCGACGTGTTCACCGCTCATCCCGACCTCGTCGTCTGCACGTTCGAAGGTGACAGGTTCTCGTCCACCGGATGGCTCGTCAGGGCGGCAGCCTTCGAGGTGACGCCAGCCTCTGCTGCCGAGATGGCTCGTATGGCCGCAGCGGCTGCAGCGAAAGCGGATGCCGCCATGGTGGACCATGAGGCAGCCGTGAAGCGGGTGGAGGAAACCTCACGCCTGGCCTTGGAAGCGGAGCGAACGCTAGAGCGAGCCGCGCAGAGCTGTGAGTCGATTGCGGCAGGCTGTGAACGCTTGGATAGGCAAGCCGAAGCTCTGGGTATCGAGCGGGAGGACCTGCTCGTGCGGATAGCGGATCTCGCGGAGCAGGTCGACCGTCAATCGGCCCAGCTCGGTCGGATCGAGGAAGAGCTTGAAGAGCTGCAGCGGGCTGCGCACGATGCTACTTCCAGGATGGAGATGGTGGTCCACCAGCGCAGGCACCTCGAGGATCGAAGAGTGGTGGCGGAGCGATCGTGTAGGGAGATCCAAGTGAGAGTGGGTGGGCTGGTGGAGCGCCGCGCCGTGCTGGCTGACCGGCTGCTTGCGATCGAGCACAGGCTCGCCGGGCGGGAGGAGGCGCTTCGCCAGGCGGACGATCTCAGGCGTCGGGTGAGCATGGATCTCGTGGTGATCGATCGCCTGGCTGTAGTGGTGGCAGCGAGCTCGGAGGCGTTGGCTGCGGGCCTCGCGGATTTCCGGACACGGCGAGACCGTCATGCAGGCGAGATCCGCAGTGAGGCAGCCCGCGTGGAGAACCTCCGTCATCAACGACTCGAGCACGAGCAGCGGTTGAACCTGGTTGCCGACAAGGCACGCCAGCTCGACCTCGAGTTGGCTGAGGCAAAGGTGCGCAGGCAGGCAGCGGTCGAGTCTTTGTACCGTGAGCTCGGGTGCTCCCCAGAGGAGGCGCTGGGGGCACCTTGCCCGGAGATCCCAGAGGGGGCCGACCCGGAGCAGAGGGCGGCTCGGGTTGCGAGCCAATTGGCGGCGCTCGGACCGGTGAACCCGCTGGCACTCGAAGAGCTCAGCGCGCTCGAGGAGCGCTTGGAGCTGCTCGACACCCAGATGGATGACATCAAGAAAACCAGACGTAGCCTGAACGAGGTCATTGCTGGTGTAGACGACGAGATATCCCGGCTGTTCACAGAGGCATTCGCGGATGTGAACGAGCACTTCTCCTCCATCGTCTCTACCCTGTTCCCCGGAGGGACCGGCCGGTTGTCGCTGGCCGACCCCGGAAACCTTCTTGATACGGGGGTGGAGGTGGAAGCCAGACCGGCCGGCAAGAACGTGAGGAAGCTCTCGTTGTTGTCGGGTGGCGAGCGGTCGCTTGTAGCACTTGCCTTCCTCTTTGCCGTCTTTCGAAGCCGGCCATCTCCGTTCTACCTGATGGACGAAGTCGAAGCTGCCCTGGACGACGTGAACCTCCACAGGTTCCTGGACCTTCTGCACGAGTTCCGTGGGGAGGCACAGCTCATAGTCATCAGCCACCAGAAGCGCACCATGGAAGCGGCCGACGCGCTGTACGGCATCACGATGACCCCCGGAGGAGCATCAAAGGTCGTGAGTGAGAAGGTCAAGTCGAGCCCAGCCGGGGGGGCCGATCCCGTACCGACTGGTCTTGGATGATCGTGGAGGTGCCGTCCGCTGCCGAGAGGCGCTGAAGGCTCTCCGAGCGAGTGTGCTCGGATATGTGGTTGCCGGTAGGCTCGGCAGGCCATGATCGCCGTTTTGATCGTCATAGCCGTCGTAGCAGCTCTCCTCTTGGTGGCCGGTGGGACGCTGCTCGTGAGCAGGCGCGCCAAGCGCCAGATTCCCCCTGTAACCGGCTCCGGCATCGTTGGCGTCGCGCGACCCGAGCCGGAGCTCGAGGCTGGCCCACCCGAGCCGGAGCTCGAGGCTGGCCCACCCGAGCCGGAGCTCGAGGCTGGCCCACCCCGCATTGCCAGTAGGATCGGCAAGGCGCGGGGGCTGCTTGCTGGATATCTGCGGGCAGTTCGAGCGCGCTCGTCTCTCGATGCGGCCGTATGGGACGGTTTGGAGGAGGCGCTGCTGCGCGCTGATGTGGGTATGGCCACCACCGATGCTCTGCTGGCTGACTTGCGCGAGAGGGCGAGGAAGGGCGAGCTGGCGGGCCCAGAGGAGGTTCTGGTGGCGCTGAAGGACGACATGGTGTCGGCACTGGGATCGGTTGGCGACACCGGCCTGTCAATGGCGGACAGCGGCGCTGTCACCGTCTGGCTGTTTGTCGGGGTAAACGGCGTTGGGAAGACCACATCGATCGGCAAGATCGCACAGGCGCAGTCGGATGCGGGCCGGTCGGTGCTGCTAGCGGCTGGCGATACGTTCCGTGCAGCAGCTTCGGAGCAGCTTGCGGCCTGGGCCGAGCGGGCTGGGGTCGAAGTGGTGCGTGGTGCCGAAGGCGGAGACCCGAGCGCTGTCGTCTACGACGCCGTTCAGCGGGCAGCAGCAAGAGGGAACGACCTGGTACTGGCCGATACGGCTGGGCGTCTCCATACCAAGGTCAACTTGATCGAGGAGCTGAAGAAGATACGCAGGGTAGCCGATAGGGAGCCTGGAAGAGTGACGGAGGTTCTGCTGGTCCTGGATGCCACTACCGGGCAGAACGGTCTCACCCAGGCGCGCCAGTTCACCGATGCCGTAGGGGTGACAGGGGTGGTCCTGACGAAGCTGGATGGCACGGCCAAAGGCGGGATTGTCGTTGCCATACAGCGTGAGCTGGGATTGCCGGTGAAGCTTGTCGGCATTGGTGAGGGCCAGCGGGACCTGGTTCGCTTCGATGCGGCCGAGTTCGTGGAGGCGTTGCTCGGCTGAGTCGTCCCGGGCGGATTCAACGGGCCGCACCGACCGGCTGGCTCGGCTTTGAAGCAGACGGGCGTCGGCGCGAAACCCGACGTGCCCCGGCTCAGGTAGCCTTAGCGGTTAAATGTTCGACACACTTTCCGATCGTCTCGAAGGGATTCTCGGTCGCCTCCGCAGCCGCGGCAGGCTCAGCGAAGCCGATGTGGACGAGGCCCTGCGCGAGATTCGTGCTGCACTCATAGAGGCAGACGTGGCCCTGCCGGTGGTGCGAACACTGGTGGATGGCATCAGAGCCCGGACGGTGGGTGAGGCCGTGTCGCGTAGCCTGACCCCCGGCCAACAGGTCGTGAAGGCGGTCCATTCACAGTTGGTCGAAGCGATGGGTGGTGAGGAGCTGAGGATCACCTACGCCTCGGCCCCTCCCACCGTTGTCCTGCTGGCGGGCTTGCAAGGTGCGGGCAAGACGACCACGGCCGCGAAGCTGGCGCGCTGGTTCCGCCAGCAGGGACGCAACCCGTTGCTCGTGGCGGCCGACCTCCAACGTCCTGCAGCAGTCGAACAGCTGCGTATCCTCGGCGAGCAGGCCGAGGTGCCGGTGTTCAGCGAGCCCACTACTCCTGTAGGCGTGGCGGAGTCCGGTGTGCAGGAGGCCCGGCGGCTTGGCCGTGACGTGGTGATAGTAGACACTGCCGGGCGTCTTGCCATCGACGAGGAGCTCATGGAGGAGGTCCGCCAGGTATCGGCGGCAGTCTCGCCCCGCTACACGCTGCTAGTTGTCGATGCCATGACCGGCCAGGACGCGGTCGAGACGGCCGAGGCCTTTCACCGGTCGCTCGATCTCGACGGCGTGATACTGACGAAGCTGGACGGCGACGCGCGTGGTGGAGCTGCACTGAGCGTGAAGCAGGTCGTTGGGCGCCCGATCGTCTTTGCCTCCATGGGCGAGCGCCTGGCCGACTTCGACATATTCCACCCGGACCGGATGGCCGACCGTATCCTCGGGATGGGCGACGTGCTCAGCCTCATCGAGCATGCCGAGCGCGAGATGGACAGGACCGTCACCGAGCAGGGCGCAGCGCGTCTCATCGAGGGCAGGTTCACTCTCGAGGACTTCCTCTCTCAGCTCCAGCAGGTGAAGAAGCTTGGTTCGCTGTCTGGCGTGCTGTCGCTGCTACCTGGAGTTCCAAAGGAGCTGAAGGGCGCGGATGCGGCCATTGACGATTCCCAGATAGCCCAGGTGGAGGCAATCATACGCTCGATGACGCCAGCGGAGAGGGCAGAGCCCTCCGTCATCGACGGGTCGCGGAGGCTGCGTATTGCCAAGGGGGCCGGCAGCACGACCCAGGAGGTAAATCAGCTTCTCCGGCAGTTCCGCGACGCCCAGCAGATGCTCCGTTCGCCAGGAATGCTCGGGAGCCTGCTCGGTGGCGGGGGCCGCCGGGCTCGCCTGGCAGAGGCCCTGGGTGAGCTGGAGGCCAACGCCGGCGGCTTGGCGGGCGGCGGTTCGGCCGGCGGCCAAGGTGATGCTCCAGGCCCGTCACCGGTGGCTGCCGGAGCATTGCCGTCTATGTCCGGTAGCGCTGGTGCTTCCAGGTCAACGGGTGGCGCCCAGCGTGCTTCCAAGGGCAAGAAGGGAAGACGGAAGGGTGGGGGGCGAGTCACTCCCCGCTCCGACGGCCGGGGGCCTAGGCCGTAGCGCGGCGACGGTCGTGCATGTCTAGGGACGGGACCGGGGATACTCGGCAGGGCTCTTGCCGGTGGTGGCGTGTGGAGGCGGTTACCCCCGGTTCGCTCGCAGGCTCCAGGTGCGCAACAATGTATGGTGCCAGGGGTGACGAGCTCCATGGCGCACTACGAGGAAGGTAGGGAATCCACTGTGGCAGTGAAGCTCCGCCTCATGCGGATGGGCAAGAAGAAGCAGCCGACCTACCGGGTCGTGGCGGCAGACAGCCGCTCACCTCGCGACGGCCGGTTTATAGAGATATTGGGCGTTTATGCCCCGCGAGGCCGTTCTCTGGCTGATCGGGAAGCGGTGGTACAGATCGACAATGCCAAGGCGGTCAAGTGGCTGTCCGAAGGCGCGCAGCCTACCGAGAGGGTGGAGAAGCTCCTGCGCAGCACCGGCGCGTGGGACGAGTTCACTGCTGCCAAGGCTGCCAGATGACAGTAGGCGAAGAGCAGGGAGAGGCCATCGGCAATCAGGTCGAGCCAGATGAAGTCCTCGACGACAATCTCGGGAACACGGTGATCGGCGGTAGGGCGCGTGCGGTGTTGAGCTACATTGCTGGCTCCATAGCAGCTGATCCTGATGCCGTGGTGGTGGACACCGACGAGTCGAGCCGGGGCCTGCGCTTTAGCGTGCATGTCGCCCCAGGCGACATGGGGCGGATGATAGGCAGGCGGGGGCGCGTGGCCCAGTCGATAAGGACCCTCGTCAGGGTGGCCGGTGCGCGCGAAGGGGTGGAGACCAACGTCGACTTCGTCGACGAGTAGTCCAGGTAGGTCATTTGCCTGATGTGGTAGCGGGTAGCCGATTTCTCGAGGTGGGGCGGATTGCCAAGCCGCACGGACTAGCCGGCGAAGTAGTGGTCGATCTGATCACTACCAGGACGGGCAGGCTGGCC
>JAJZJN010000081.1 GCA_021851165.1 Actinomycetes bacterium | reverse complement strand
GCTGGGATGGCCTTTACAAGCCTGCTCGGATACCGCCCCGATCTGGCTGGTGTGGAGCAGTCGGTGGCCACCACGCGAAAGGTCTTCGTGGCTGGTGATGCGGCCATCGTGGTGGCCGCATGCTGGTTGATCGCTCGCGCTGGGAACGTGGAGGTAGGCCCCGCGCAGGGTCTTCGGTCCGCGGCGGCCCATATGGGCAATGCAGGTCCCATCGTGGCGATGCTGGTGGTGATAGCGGCTCTTGCCCGGTCGGCGCAGTTCCCGCTGGGTCGCTGGATGACAGGCACCGTGAATGCCCCGACACCCGTCTCTGCGCTACTGCACGCCGGGGTGGTGAACGGTGGGGGAATCCTGCTCGTGCGGATGGATCCGTTGATCACCTCCTCGCTGGCAGCGACCCTTCTCGTGCTCGGTTGTGCGACCGTGACGCTGCTTCTGTGCACCATGGCCATCAGGGCTAGGGCTGACGTGAAGGGCTCCCTGGTCATGTCGACGCGGGCACAGATGGGATTCATGCTCGTCGAGTGCGCCGTCGGGCTCCCCGTGTTCGCGACCATTCACCTGGTGGGACACGCGCTCTACAAGGCGACGCTCTTCCTCGGTTCTGGCGGTGGCATCCGGCGGCCGGGGAGACGACCGATCCGGCCGGAGCGCAGCCAGCGGGCACTGTCAGGGATCAGCCCGGTACTGGCGGGGACCGCGGCAGCCGCTGTTGTCCTGGCTGTGATGCTGACGATGCCCGGGCATCCTGCTGGAGGCCGCAGCTGGCCCCTGCTGGTGTTCGCCGGTGCCACCGCAGGCGCGCTCGGACGGGCTTGGTGGCATGCCCGGCCGCGTGGATGGGGGTGGCCGGTGGTGGCGGCGATAGGGCTTGCGGGGGCGGGAGCTGCCTATACAGCATTGCTTCTCGGCCTCGAGGGATGGCTCTCCGCGACCGTGCACACGGGTGCTGCGACGCCGATCGGGCCCTGGTACCTGGTGGTGCTCGGGGGGCTACTGGTACTGCTCGTGCTCGTCGTAGGGAATTGGAGCCCTGCGGCATCCATCCCGGCCCTGCTGGTGCCCACTGGAGTCGTGGCGGGTCGATCTCGAGGGCCCTCCCGGACGTGGCTCAGGCGCATGCCCGGTATTGTCTCCGGGGCGACCATCGGATGGGATAGGGCGGCCGGATGACCGATCTGGCTGCGGAGCCATCCGCATCGACCTGCATCTTCGCTGAGCTTGATGAGGCTGCGCGTGTTATAGGTGCCCTCTGGCCGCTCGGAACTGCCATAGCCGTCAACCCCCTGTGGGACTTGCGCCAGCTGGCGTTCCAGGATGCTGTTGCCTTGGCATACCGGGCATACGGCTCACCCTGCTATCCGGCTGCGACACTTTTCGAACAAGCCTATGACGCCGGACGTATAGAAGACAGCGATCTGGTCGAGGCACTAGAGCACGCAGAGCGCGCCCGACGTGTCGAGCTGTCCCCGACAGGGAACTCCATCGTGGAGCACTTCCACTCCGCGTCCCTGATCATGACACCGGCAGAGCATTTCGACTCGATCCATGGCACCAGCATGGCCGACGAAATAGATGAGCGAGTTGCCGCTTGGTGTGCCGCTTTCGCCGGCGGGGTCTTGGCGCAAGGCGCAAGTCGAGGCTTCTTCCCCGCATGGCGCGCGGCTGTGAGGCGCGATCCCCGCGTGCGGCGACGCTTCGGTCCCGCGGGGATCGACACAGTCGAATCTCTCGGTCCAGATGCACCAGCCGCTGTCGAGCGATGCCTGGCCGGCCTCGGCGTCGAAGGCGATCGGCGGGTCGCGGTGCTGGCCGCGCACCTGGCGCGCCTTCCGGGCTGGGCTGGCTACGCCAAATGGCAGTCGTGCTGGGCCCCTCAGGGCCATGGGGCGCCGGCATTAGGGCTAGTCGACTATATAGCAGTCCGCCTTTCGACTGAGATGGTGCTCCTCGCTTCGTGCGCGCCAGGATCCAATCCTGCCCGAGCGCAGCGGCCGCCGCGTCGGCTGCCATCGACACGGGTTCCGGATCCAGCCATCGTGGTACCGGATCTTCTGTCTCCGGAGATTGCGGCTCGATTGGCCCGCATGACACCGGCCCAAGCTGCTGAAGTATGGCTACTGGCCTATGAGGCTCATTGGCGCAGTGAGCTGTTGGACCATCTTGACCGTCGGGAGGTCGAGCGCGCCGGATCACCAACCGCCGCAAAACAGTGCAGGCCTATGGCGCAGGCGGTGTTCTGCATCGACGTGCGCTCGGAGGGCATCCGGCGGCACGTGGAAGAGATGGGCGAGTACGAGACTCTGGGTTTTGCCGGCTTCTTCTCCCTGGCGATGCGTTTCCACCCATGGGGAGCGGAAGATGCCGTCGATGCCTGCCCAGTCCTGCTCCAGCCCACCACGGACATGACCGAGCAGCCCACAGTGGATGTCGGTGAGGATGCGTGGCGTTTCGTTGCGGGCAAACAGGCTCGTGCTGCTTTCGACGAGGCACGCAAAGCCGCCCACCACGGGTCAATGGCACCGTTCATCCTGGCCGAAGCAGGCGGGTTCGCTGCCGGGATCGTCGCCATCGCGCGCACTGTGGCGCCGCGCGCCTCCAAGCGCGTCGGGAAATGGATCGACCACCTGATAGCGCCGCCTGTGGCCACCTCGATCAACGCCGACCCCGCCTCCGGTGCCTCCAGCGACGACGATCAGGCGTTGTTCGCGGAGTCAGCCCTGGTTGCGATGGGCCTGGTCGATGGGTTCGCCCCGATCATCGTGCTGTGTGGTCATGGAGCGACCAGCGAGAACAACCCATACGCATCTGCGATCGACTGCGGCGCGTGTGGTGGCAATCGCGGAGCGGCGAGCGCGCGGGCGGCGGTGGCCATTCTCAACCGCTCGGAGGTCCGGAACCTGTTGGCTCGACGCGGTATCGCGATACCCGGGGATACCTGGTTTGTCGCGGCCGAGCACGACACCGTGACCGATGAGATCGTGTTGCTTGACCGTCACCTGGTTCCGCCGGCCTGGCAGGCCCTGTTGGCACAGATTGCAGATGACCTCGTCGTAGCGGGTCGGCGCGCGGCATCGGAGAGGATGGCCTCGCTACCAGGCCCCTCGAGCCGCGGCGCGCGCTCGGCACGCATGCGAGCAGCCGACTGGGCCCAGGTCCGTCCTGAATGGGGCCTGGCGGGCAATGCTGCATTCGTGGTCGGCCGGCGCTCCCTGACGGCTGGTGTGGACCTGCAGCGGCGTGTGTTCTTGCACTCCTACGATGCAGCCGTCGATCCGGATGGTAGGGCACTCGAGACCATTCTTACGGCGCCAATGGTGGTGGCGCACTGGATAAATGCCCAGTACTACTTCTCGGCCGTCGCGCCGGAGGTGTTCTCCTCGGGGGACAAGACCGTCCACAATGTGGTTGCGAGCATCGGTGTCGTGCGCGGAGCGGGTGGAGACCTTGGCGTCGGCCTGCCCCTGCAGGCCGTCTTCGACGGTGATCGTCTCTATCACGAGCCCATGCGTCTCCTGGTGATCGTCGAGGCCCCGCGGGACCGTATAGACGAAGTAGTGGCGCGCAATCAGGTCCTCAAGGATCTGTTCGACGGGCGATGGGTCCACCTAGTGGGGCATGATGGCCCCGGCCATGCGTGGTTCATTCGCCATCCGGGTGGCGAATGGGCACTGCACGGCACACGCCGTTTCTAGAGTGGCGCCACGCAGCTCCACACGACCAGCAGGCTATCCGAGGCCCATTTGACCGGCAGCGAGCCTGGCCCGTTCCAGGGCATCGGCAGTGGTGTCTCCGAGTGCTGTGACGTGCCCGAGCTTCCGTCCTGGGCGCGGTGTCTTGCCGTAGAGATGGACGGCTACGCCGGGCACCTCCAGTGCCCGACGCAGCCCGCCAGTGATATCCAGCTCAGATCCGGTCCCGATCAGGTTGACCATGGCGGCGGCTGAGAGAAGGTCGGTGCATCCGAGAGGCCAGTCGAGAATGGCCCGCAGGTGCTGGTGGAATTGGGAAGTTGCACAGGCCTCGATGGTGGCATGCCCCGAGTTGTGTGGTCGCAGGGCAAGCTCGTTTACCAGGAGGTCCCCGTGCGTCGTGAGGAACATCTCCACGGCAAGCATGCCCGTGGCGCCGATGCTGTGGGCGATCGACCTCGCCGTACGCCCAGCCTGTTCGATGACATGGGAGGGAAGGGGGGCAGGCATGACGAGATGCTTGCAGATGCCGGCGTGCTGGGTCGTCTGGACTGCCGGGTACAAAGCGGTATTCCCCGCGTCGGTCCGGGCAATCAAGATGGACAGCTCAGCTGCAATGTCCACGAACTGCTCCGCCAGCCAAGCAGTGTCTGGGCCTCGGCCGCTGCTCGAGTCGAAGAGGCCGGTGAGCTGGTCCGGCTTGTCGATCACATGAACGCCACGACCGTCATATCCACCGTTACGGGCCTTGACGACGACGGGCCAACCGTGCTGCCCGGCAAAGCCGATCGCATCGGCAGCGGAGTCGATCGCCGTGAACGCAGGCACCGGGAATCCGGCGGCCAAGAGGAACCGGCGAGCCTCCAGCTTGTCCTGGGCCATGAGCAATGCACGAGGCTCGGGGCGCAGGCGGTATCCGGCTTCGGCGAGGCGCTCCAGGTGTGTGAACGGGACGAGCTCGTGGTCGAATGTGACCACATCTGCTCCCTTGGACACGGCCTCGATGTCGGCCAGGTTTCCCGGCGACCCGAGGTGATATGGGGCTCCAGCACTGGCGGCGCTGTCACAGCGGGAGCCTGCGAGCACCCGGAGCTCGATGTCGAGGTCGACCGCGGCCTGGTGGGTCATGCGCGCCAGCTGCCCCGCCCCGATCATCGCCACCCTGGCAGTTGGCTCTGGGGTCATTGCCCCTGACCGAGGGAGAAGCCAGGCTGGCCGTCGAAGGTGAACAGGCCTTCGGTCTTGATGAACGGTAGGCCGGCACTGAGCAGACGGCCAAGTAGGTCGATGATCTGGGTGTGGGTGACGGGGCTGCCCGGCTCCCTCGCCTGGAATCGGCACCGCCAGTGATCGACACAGAAGGTCTCGGGTGCCCCGTTGGGGTATACCTTCTGCCCCCGATTGCTTATCATCACGAGGGTGAGGTCGGGCTCGGCGCTCGCCTCGAGCACCTTGGCCAGTGCCTCGACCGGTTCACGCGAATCGACGAAGACGTCCATACCGACCAGCTCCTTGGTGGTGGGAGGTCGCTCCGCGAGAGTGATCGTGATGGGCTCGCCGTGAGACGGGTAGCTTGCAACCTTCAGTGTGGTGGGTCTCTCACCCAGCCGGGCTATTACGGCGTCGGCGAACTCGGAAGTGCCGACCTTGGCGTTCGATACCGAAGGGTCGTAGATGTCGTAGGTGTGAACCCCGTCCTCGATCGTCCGCAGCCATGCGTTGTGCACTCGGGCCGCTGCGTCTCCCTGGCCGATGTGAACCAGCATCTGCACCGCTCCGAGCAGTAGGCCCGACGGGTTGGCCAGGTTCTGACCGGCTCGGCGGGGGGCGGAGCCGTGGATCGCCTCGAACATGGCGATGTCCGCACCGATATTCGCACTGCCGGCCAGCCCGACGGAGCCGGCGATCTGCGCCGCGACATCGGAAAGGATGTCACCATAGAGGTTAGGCAGGACGATCACGTCGAATGCCTCGGGAGTGTCGGCCAGCTTGGCTGCGCCGATGTCTACGATCCAGTGCTCGGCCTCGAGGTCTGGGTACTCAGCAGCAACCTCGTCGAACACCCGGTGGAACAGCCCGTCGGTCAACTTCATGATGTTGTCCTTGGTGAAGCAGGTCACCTTTGAACGGCCGTAGCGACGGGCGTGCTCGAAGGCATACCGGATCACCCGTTCGCTTCCCGGCCGAGAGATCAGCTTCAGGCACTGGGTCACCTCGTCGGTCTGGCGGTGCTCGATGCCGGCGTACAGGTCCTCCTCGTTCTCGCGCACGATCACGACGTCCATGTCGGGGTGCTTGGTCGCCACATACGGGGCATACGACGGGCACGGCCGGACGTTGGCGAACAGTCCTAGAGTCTTGCGAACCGTGACGTTCAAGCTCTTGAACCCCCCACCCTGCGGTGTGGTGATAGGCGCCTTGAGGAAGACCTTCGTCCGCCGGAGGGAGTCCCATGCTGCCGGCTCGATGCCTGCAGTGATCCCTTGGGCGTACACGGTCTCCCCGATCTGTATCGTCTCCAGGGCAAGGTTTGCTCCTCCGGCGGTGATGATCCGGAGGGTGGCCTCCATGATCTCCGGGCCGATGCCGTCGCCGTAGGCGACGGTGATGGGAACAGGTGGTGTCGGGTCAGCCTTCACGTTCCACTCCTTGATCGGGATCCCGGCTTAGGGGATCGCAGGTGCTGTTCACAGGTAAGGGAGAGGCACGAGGGTCACGGGGAGGGGAGAGGTACGAAGGCTGGGATGCCGTCGAACTCTTCCAACTTGGACAACTGCGACCAGCGAAGCCGACCGGAGAGGCGCGCCAGCAGCTCGCAGATGGCTTCGTCCGTCACGTGGACGTCGTCCTGACGGGCCAGGAACCGCAAGCGCAGGGCAGCATCCTCATTGCCTGAGACGACTGGAGCGCTGCCCGTTTGATCGAAGGCGGCAACCAGACGTAGATGGGTCTCCACGGACCTAGCTCGGGCTTCGGCTACTACCTGGTCGATGCCAAGTGGGTGCTCTGCGAACAGGTCTATCCCGACTACCCGCCGCCGTAGGTATCCCGTGGACGCTGTGTGGCCTGCCGATTCCGTGCAGCCTGCCGGATCGGGTGGGGCCAAGGCCGTGTCAACCAGGTTCATCACATGCTCCCTAAAGTATGAATCTAAAATCATTATACATAGATCCTGGAAGGGGGGCAGCCCCCCGGAGGGGCCAGCTACTGCCTGGTGGCAGGGTGGGGCTGGCGGCGATCCGAGATGGCCTTGCTCGACCTTGGGCAATCAACTATGCTCTTTAGGTCCACGTTGCACGGAAGCTGTTCAAGGAGGTGATCGCTATGTCCTGTTCCAAGCGAAGAAGTAGCGAACCTCCGAGTACACGCCTCGACCGATAGGTCGATCCAGCTCCAGCTTCCAGTCTCGTAGTCGGGGTATGTAGCGCTCCGACATATGGGCCAATGCGCGGTTATCCAAGCCGTTGTCGGCCTAGCCCATCGTTAGAAATGGCGCTCACCAGGACTCTGCGCTATCGCGTGGCCGGCCCCGGTGTGCCCCATCCGATCCGTTGACCACCAGTGACGTCTGGCATGCCTGCTCGTGTGCCGGTCCTGGTCATCTCTACCCCTGAAGGAGGTGCTCCCATGTCCCCACGCGACCTGGCAACGACGGTCCTCGACGAGGATCTCGACTTCGCGCCGGCGGTACTCGATCCGGCGCACATCGGCGACATCGAAGGCGCGCTCGGGACCGTGCTGATGAGCGACCATGCCCCGCGCCGGACCTGGTTGCGCAGGTTGCTCACCTTCATGGCGATAATGGGTCCAGGACTCATCGTCATGGTCGGCGACAACGATGCCGGTGGCGTGCAGACCTACACCCAGGCAGGCCAGCGATTCGGCTACAGCTTGCTCTGGGTCATGCTGCTGCTACTTCCCGTGCTGCTAATCAACCAGGAGATGGTTGCCAGGCTCGGCACGGTCACGGGTGTCGGTCATGCCCGCCTGATCCGGGAACGATTCGGGCGTGCATGGGCTGCTTTTGCTGTGGTGGACCTGTTCCTTCTCAACTTCTTGACGCTCCTGACGGAGTTCATCGGGGTCTATTTCGGCCTCGGGTACTTCGGGGTTCCGAAGCTGTTGAGTGTCGGCCTGGCGGGTGCCCTGCTGTTCGGGGTGGCTGTCACAGGACGGTTCCGCTGGTGGGAGCGTTTCATGTTTGCGGTGATCCTCGGCAGCTTCGTGTTCGTGCCGGCCATGTTGCTTGCCCATCCGCACTGGGGTCCGATCGGATATCACCTCGTTGTCCCGGGAATAGCCGGCGGGGTGAGCGGATCGGCGATCCTTCTGGTGGTAGCAATCATCGGCACGACCGTTGCACCATGGCAGCTGTTCTTTCAGCAGTCCAATGTCCTAGACAAGCGGATAAGTCCGCGGTGGCTCAGTTACGAGCGGTGGGACACGTTCGCCGGAGGCATCCTGACCACGCTGGCAGCGGCTGGCATGGTGATCTTCGGCGCGGCACTGTTCCACACGAAGTCCTTCGGTCCGAGAGCGGCCTATGTCGACTCGGGATGGTTCAACCATGCCATAGCGGTCACCCTGGGGCCTGTGGCGGGTGCCATCGCTGCGGTCATGCTCGTGGTCGCCGCCCTGGTGGGTGCGGGGGCAGTGTCCCTGTCGACGTCGTATGCCTTCGGTGATACCTTCAACCGCCACCACTCCCTGCACCGCACGATCCGGACGGCCCCGGTGTTCTACGGGGCTTATGCCGTCCAGATCATGGCTGCATGCCTGGTGGTCGCCCTCGGGTCGAATGCCCTGCTTGGAGCTGCCACCCAGTACGTGCAGGTTCTTGCCGGGATCCTCCTGCCGTCGGCCAGCCTGTTCCTCGTGCTGCTGTGTAACGACGTGGAGATCCTGGGGCCCTGGATCAACGGCAAGGTGCTCAACTTCTTCGCCGTTGCCATTGTCGCGATCCTGATAGTGCTGTCGTTGGACCTGACGGTCGCCACCCTATTCCCCTCCCTCAACGCGGTCGTGCTAACGGAGGCCTGCTTCGCAGGAGCCGGGGTGGTCTCACTTCCGGCAGCGCTGGCGATTGGATGGGTTCGCCGGCAGCGGATCGCCCGCGGGCGCCTCGCGGATCGCCGCGCTGGTATTGCTCTACTGGATCGCCAGAGCTGGCGCATGAAGCCACTGGATCAGCTCGCACCACCCCAGCAGTCCCTCCTGCGCAGCGTCAGCGTCTACGGGCTCCGGGCCTACTTGGTCGTCGCTGTGGTGATCGTCGGGGTGAAAGTGTTCGCTCCCTTCGTTCACTGATATACCGCCGTTGACGTGGCCGAGACCACACGGCGCGTCGAGGGTTGGCAACTGCTTACTAGCGGTTCCTGTAGGCGGTGGATCGGCAGTAGCACCGACCGACGAGCCGGTTACGACATCGCGGGATCGCGCGACCAGCAGTGGATGCAGCGCGTGGACGACCAGCGGTTCTCGCCGAGGGCCGACCACTCAGCGAGGTGCTGGGAGGGTGGCCAGGCCCGGTTCTGGCGGCGCCCGACGACGAGCGGGTAGATCTCGCGAGCACCGGCGGATATGAGGGATGCCGCTGCAGAGTGCAGGTGTGCCCCTGTCGTATAGGTGTCGTCGACCAGCAGGATGCGTCGGTCGACCACGAGATCGTGACGGGTCAGATAGGCCTCCAGTGAGGGGCTGTTCCTCGCCACCCGGCCCGTGCCTGGCGACAGGGCATTGATGATGGCGGGTCGGAGGGAGCCGATCAGCCCGAGCGTGGTCACGAGCGGATGCAGGCCGTCCCGTCCCTGCAGGGACGGGACGGCGGCTACGGCGTCGAACCCCTCGACTGCAATGCAACGCGTGTGGTGCCTGAGGAAGATGCCGATCAACCCGGCCAGACGTAGCTGCTGGCGACGCGCGGTCGGCTCGTGGTGCCCCTTGTACTGCTTGAGGGCGGTGTAGACCGGTGTCCCGTCCACTGCGAGGGATATCGGCGTGATCGGAGTTAGCGGCCGTCCCAGGCGCTCCTCTATCTGCCTGCAGCTCCAGCACTCTTCGTAGTGGCCCAAGATGGCGCCGCAGCAGATGCGACAGATGCCTGGGCCTGGTGGTCGGACCGCCATGCAGGCACTGAGCAGCCCGCCCGCCACGGCTCCGGAGCTAGCCGAGGACAAGCTGGACTGGCTCTATGCTGGAACCCAGAGCGTCAAGCCTGGCAATGACCTCGCTCACGTTACTTACAACCGCTACACCAGGCCGGTCAGCGTAGCTGCGAGCCCAGGCCTGGTGGGTAACGAGCTGGTCGAGGAGGAAGAGCGGCCTGCGGTGCTCGAGGCACTTGCGGGCCTGCTGGCGTGCACCGGAGGTCGCTCCGGCTTCCACCACGACAGTTCCGAGGGACAGCGCCGAGGTGGTGACGTTCCGGAGGGGGAAGCTTGCCCTGCTCGGCGGTGCCGTCGGCCAGAACTGCGACACTAGACCACCTCCAGAAGAGGCGATCCGGATGGCGAGATGCGTATTGGAGCGTGGATAGACGGGAGTGAGGATACCGTGTCCGAGCACTGCGATCGTGGTGCCCCGGGCCTCGAGGGCTGCCTCGTGGGCTGCGGTGTCGATGCCGGCTGCGAGACCGGACGCCACTGCCACCCCAGCCTCGGCAAGACCGGCTGCGAACCGGCGAGCCTGGTCGAGGCCGCTGGGCGATGGCTTGCGAGTCCCGACGACCGCTATGGCCCGCTTGGTATCCGGGTCGAGGTGCCCGCGGACGAACAGCAGAGGAGTGCGATCGTAGGCCTGCCGTAGGTTGGTCGGGTACCCGTCGTCCAGAAGGGTTACCAGGCGTACGTCGGGATGCTTGGTAGCCAGGTCGTCGAGCCAGCGGCGGTGTGCAGCGACAGACTCGCTGTCGGTGGCGGAGCGGAGCCGATCCGCCAGTTCTACGTCGATTGGCTCGAACCCCGACAGCGAGGCCTCGAGGATGCCGATGGCGCTGCCGGCAGAGTCGATCAGCTGGGCAACGCGGTGGCGCCCGACGTGCAGCCTCTCTGCTGCGCTCACCAGGGCCAGCAGGGCAGCCTGCTCGTCACGTGGCATTGAACCGGTATCTCCCGAACACCCTTTCGATACTATTGCACGACCATCGGGGAGGACAGCACCTTGCCCGGTCAGGCACCCGCGACCGACCCTGGAGCCCTGCATCCCCGTGACC
>JAJZJN010000080.1 GCA_021851165.1 Actinomycetes bacterium | reverse complement strand
GGTGAAGGCACAGGCACCATCGGCGACGCCGCGCCCGGCGCCATTGTCGGCACAGGGCCAGAGCCAGGTCCATCTGGGGCCGGTTCATCTGGGGCCGGTCCATCTGGGGCCGGTCCATCTGGGGCCAGTCCATCTGGGGCCGGTCCATCTGGGGCCGGTCCATCTGGGGCCGGCGGGGCAGCTTGGTCCCAGGCGCGCAGGCCACGCTTTGGCCTAGAGCTATGGCAGACTCCCGGTGGGCGACTTGCCCTCACAGCGCAGCTCCTCTACGCGGTTCCCTTTGCCGGGGTTACGGTGTTCGGCGCGCTTGTGGCACGGGTGGCTTTCGGCGTTACCCCTGGCGAGGCCCAGCTTGCCTTTACCGCCTTCTTCGCCACGTCCTTCGCTGCACGCGCGCTCGTGGTGTGGCGTGCTCCGGTTACGCGCAAGCGGGCAGTGTTCCAGATCTCCGGAGCGATGACGGTCACGGGGCTGGTACTGCTCGGCGTTGGCCACGGCCTTCCACTGCTGCTCGTGGCGATGGCGGTGCTGGGCCTTCCTCATGGCTTCACGTTTCCCCTGGCCCTGGCACTCGTGGCCGAAGCGGCGCCTCCTGGAGGATTGACAAGGGCAAATGCGGTGCTGCTCGGTGCCAGCAACCTCACAGGGGTGATAGCTCCCGTCGTGCTCGGGGCTCTTGTCCAGCCTGCTGGATATCGCGGCATGGTCCTGCTGATCCTGGTGCCGGTGGTGGTGTTCGGGGCGCTTCTGTGGTCGTGAGGCGCGAGCATGCTCGAGCCCGCCAGGTCTCGGTCAGGCCACGACTGGCGTGTCAGAGCCCGCGTTCGGGAGGGCTGCGTCTAGCGTGGTCTGCCTCGAGCTTGGCCAGGTGCCACCATGGGACGGTTACCCCTTCGGGTAGCTCCTCACCGAGGAGCTCTTCGGCTCGCTGCCTGTTTTCAAGATTATTCCTGGCTACCTGGCGATCCTGACGCCGTTCTTCCCGTGATATCTGGCGGAGCCACTGCATGACGACGATCCCTACGGCCGCCCCGGTGAGCATCTCTGAGAGGATCCAGAATGTCTGGCCGGCCGCGTGGGTATTAGCAAGGGTATTGATCGAAGCAAGTGGTCGCGGAAGGGTGATGACGGATATGCCGAGAAAGGCCTCGTAGGGCATACCGAAGAACAGCACGAGCACCCGCACTGGGTACGGAGCACGCCATCGCGCCGGGTCGAGTCCGACGATCGGTTGCCAGTAAAGATATCCCGCGACGAAGAACTCTATGTGCGTGGCATCGTGGAAGAGGGGGTGGGCTACCGAGTACGGGTAGATTGCCGTGAGGAAGAACAGGTACATGGTTCCGTAGTAAAGACACCATGCGAAGAGGGGAAAGGTCAGTGCTGCCACGATCCGGCTTCGAGCTACGCGTATGAGGAGGAGCTGGTTCGAGCGTTTGGCGGCCTGCGTGGCCAGGGTTACCGGCCGGCCAAGCGCTATGAGGGGAGGCGCGACCATCATGAGCAGGACGTGCTGGATGACGTGCATCGTGACGTTCACGTCGTCGTAGGCGGCCAGTCCCGAACCTACGGCGATGAAGATGGCTCCTATGCCTGCCAGGTAGGCCATTGCTGTCCACCTGGACCAGTGCTGGCCTCTCCTGGCGAGCCGCCGCATGGCGAGTGTGTACCAGGCGACCCCGAGCACGTCCACGGCGTCGGAGATGAGCGAGACAGGGCCGGTTTGGATCCCTGTAACTATGAGGTGGAGGTTAACGGCCGATCGCGTGGCTTCGCCGAAGCCCAGTAGATCGGGAATGCCCATGTAGAAAATCTACCGTGGGTTTCCCTGGTGGCCCGCCTTGCGCCTAGGTGCCGCTGGCCCCGCTGCTACTCGTGCTGCCGGCCGCAGCAGCGGCACAACCTGTTGTGGGTATGGCTGTGACGAGCTCTGGGACGAGGGGTGCCTGCGGTATTCCGAAGAGTGTCGTGTTGACCGAGTCCGCCATTGCGGTCTGCCCTGCAGGACCGGGATGCACATGATCCCCGGAGTCGTATGCGGGCAGCATCACCTCTGGGTCGCAGCCGCCATTGAAGACATCATGGACGACTGCCGAGAAGTCGATCACTGCATCGAAGGCACCGGAAGTGCGGATCCAGTGATTGATCTGTTGCCTGTAGGCTTCTTTCGTTGGATTCCATCCCTCGCTTCCGGCACGCGGGATTATGGTTACGCCGATTATCCGGATGCCGGCCTGGTGGACCTCAGCTATGGCCTGCTCGTATCCGGCGATCACCTGTTGTGCCGTGGCCCCGAAGTACAGATCGTTGGTACCGAGGAAGAGCACGACGGTGCTCACGCCCGACTGGCTCAAGGCGTCCTGTTCCAACCGGTCGAGGCCAGGGGGTCCTCCACCGACATGGGAGAAGTTGACGGCGGTGTCTGTGAGCGTGTTGGCACTGATGCCCTCGTTGACTATGGCCACGCGCTCGTCACGTGGGAGCAGGTCTATGCGGCTCTGAAGGATGTTCGTCCAACGGATGGAGGTGTGATAGCCGTCGGTTATCGAATCACCGAGAGCGATGACGCTTCCCTTGGCCGCCGCGGTGAGGACGTCGACTGCGTCTACCCAACGCGACCAGGGGCTCGCATATGGGAAGGCAGATGCGCTCACGGCCGTCGTCACGTTCCCGCCGCCGTTAGCGGTGAAGAACGAAGCATTGCCTGCAGTGCAACAGGGATGAAGCGTCACGAGCTCGGGGCCTGGTACGAACACGCTTATAGCCAGGGTTTCGAGAGCGTGGACACGCATCGGCACGGGATCGGAGTAAGCGACCTGCCCGACAGGCACCGTCAGGCTGGGTTGACCGCCGAAGGTGAGAGGCTCGAGAGACCCGGCGACCACAGCCCCTCTGGCGCCCATTGCTACCCCGACTGTCGCGGAGGCCACCACGAGCGGCTGGTTCCCGAACGCGTTGGAGATCCGCACCCGTATAGAGCGACCTCCGATTCCAACCTGGGCGAGCTGGCGGACAGTCACGTCGTCGGCGTTGCCGTAGCCCCAGGCCATGGCAACTCCCCATGCCACGCGCCAGGCAGGAACCGGGGTAGACGCGACCGTCGTTGGGACAGTGGACGACGGGCTGGTGGTCGTGGAGGAGGGCTTTACATGGACATGGCGCTTGGCGTCATGGCGAGGAGCTGTGTCACGGCCGGTAACGGCCCATGCCACCGAGGTGCCGGCTAGGGCCACGGTCAATGCTGCGACGAGCGTCACGCGCCTCCTCCGCCGGCTCCGGCGCCTGCCGGGTCGCGGCGAGCTGATCGGGGGAGTCGTGTTGTCGTCGGGCACGTTTGGATCCATAGGCTATTCGAGGATGGCAGGACAGGTTCGCATGCTGGAGGATCGGATCCGGCAGCTCTCGGTGTGTGTACGGCGCCCCCTGGTCCGTGCATCGGAGGAGGGACCTGTGGAAGCATAACGTTACTCGCCCGGCCACCGGTGGCAGCGGGAGGAAATGTGGGCGAGTTGCCCGCTGGAGGAGAAGAATGTCCACATGACTCAGAGCATTGCTGACTGTTCGATGCGAGCTGTGGACCACTTCGCCGGGGCAGATGCAGAGGTCCTGCCCGGCCGGCAGCTTGCCGCCATTCGTGAAGCGGCGCCGAGCTTCAAGGACTGGCTGCGCTCTACGGGCATGCCGGGATTCCTCGGGTCGTGCGATCTGATAGCCCTTCCCTATCCACGCCGTTTCGCTCTCTGGCGGTCCTCGCGCTCGCCTGCACCGTTCGTGAGGATATTCAATCGCATGATCGTCGTGCAGTGGCGTGAGCCGACGAGCGCCGAAGGGGACACTGGTGAGCCGACGAGCGCCGAAGGGGACGATCATGGATCCGCCGGCGGGGAACCCGAAGCTCCCCAGCCCAGGGGCAGCACCAGGGTCCGCACGTTGCTGATAGAACCGACTGAGCACGATCTGGCTGCCAATACCCCGTATTTCGCGGCGATGGAGAAGCGCCTACCCCGGCTACGGTCCGTGTCGGTGGCCGTTCACGGGACCGTGGAGGCCCATCTGCGGCGTCTCGGCATAGCTCCCGATGAGGTCGACTACATCACTTTTGACCATCTTCATACCCAGGACCTCCGACGTTGGCTGGGCACCACCCGGCCGCAGCCTGATCTGGTAGCGCTTGGCAAGGTGCCGGGCGGGGCACCAGGTGAGCCGGTTGAGCCCTATTTCCCCAATGCCCGGCTGCTCGTGATGAGAGAGGAGTGGACACAGCTCGCCGAGCGGATGCTGCATCCATTGCAGAAGGACTGGTACCAGGTTGCCACCTATAGTGATCTGCGTACCGACAAGGTCGTGCTGCTGGACGGAGATACCCAGGTAGGTCCAGGCGTGGCATTGATGAGAACACCAGGACACTCGGTGGGCAACCACAGCGTGGTGCTCAACACCTCGTCGGGCATATGGACCAGCTCGGAAAACGGGGTCCATGCCGAGTGCTATACGCCAGAGCGCTCTCGCATCCTTGGCGTTGCAGCCCATGCACGCAGCAGCGGAGCTGAGGTGGTGCTGAACGGCAACACGATCGAGCTCACGGCATGGCAATACAACTCGATGGTGAAGGAGAAGCTTGTAGCTGACCGTGGAGGTCCGGGTGGGGAGTGGGTCCAGCACTTTCCATCGTCGGAGCTCACCCCATGGGCCGGGTCGCCTGGTACCTCGCCGTCGTTTACGTGGGGGACGATCTCCCACGGACTGCTGCTGCATTGAGCGTCGAGGTTGCCCCAGCCCCAGCGGCCCGTGCGGCCGCCCGCGCGGTTGTGGGTGGCCCGAGGAAGGCCCATGTTCCGCTGGCACAGTCCGCAGGCAAGGAGGCCGTCGCCACGTAGATCCCAGGGGAACCAGTTACCTCGGAGACGGTGAGCCCGGGTCCCGAGGCCAGGCATGCCTCCGAGGGATCTGTGGTCCTGAGCTCCCCGAGTCTCTCGGCAACCGGTGTCGTGGGTGGGAGGGTGCCCCGATCGGCCGGGAGGAGGATGACCGTGGTGCCATCGAACATCCCGGTGAACGAGTAGTCTCCCGGAGTGCTCTGGCCATCGGGAGTCGCCGGCACGGTAGTGGTCGTAGTGGGCAACGTCGTGGTGGTTAGCGGCAACGTCGGGGGCGTCGTGGCGCCGGTAGCTCCGGCCGTCAAGCCAGAGGAACCGGCGGCAGGCTCAGGAGAGGGTTGGAAGGTCTTGGCGGGCGGGGCGTGCCCGAGCAGTGCCGCGAGCAGCGCCGGGTCCCCGCCGCCCATGCCCAGTGCCCATATGCCGAGTCCTCGCAGATGGAAGAATCCGGCCAGGTCTGCCTTCAGCGCGAGCGAGGTGGGATCATCGTAGAACGTCTGGTACCACTGGCCTCCGACCTGGTAGGAGGTCCAGGGAGTCTGGGTGGCTGGATCCCAATACGCAAGGTGGCTCTCAGCTGCCACCTGCGAGTAGCTGACCGGGAGGGGCGGCCCGGTGGCGGGATCGCCGAGGTTCGGGCCGGTTGTCGGCCACTGGTAGCCGTAGTAAGGCACCCCCAGGATCACTTTCGAGGCAGGCACTACCGCTGCGTACTGCTCGACTGCCTTCATGTCGGTGAATCCGCTCCCGCCGAGGGGCGAGGTGGGTGAGGGAACGGTCGGATCGTTCATGTCATAGGCCATCACGAAGAACGCGTTCACGCTCGGAGCCAGACCTGCTATGTCGAAGAAACCGTTCGGGTCGCCGGCCGACGAGGCATAGGTGTCCATCGTCACCTGCCAGTGAGGGTCTGCCGCATGGAGCCTGGCCGAGACCTGAGCCACGAGCTTGTCCAGACCGGTGCGATCCGCGCTGCCCGCCCCCTCGAAGTCCAGGTTGACCCCGTCGAGGTTCTTGGCTGCTATGAGGCCGGCGAGGGCGGGCCCGAGACGCGCCGCGGCGCTGGGATCGGACGTGAGCTGATCGAGGGCAGCTTGATCGAAGCAGGTGGCGGTCAGTACCACACGGTCACCTGCCGCGTGCGCCCGGTCGATCAGGTTTACTAGATCCTGGCTCTGGTAGCCGTCCCACCCTGAGCCGGATTGCCGGATGGTCCCATTTCCGTTCACGTCGAGTCCGAAGTAGGCGAGCGTGGTCATCCCCGCCACGTCGAAGGTCGTCGAGTAGGGCAGTGACCAATAGGGCGCGAATGCGAAGATCTCGTGAGGTTGGAGGGGAGCAGCATCAGCCAGCGAGGGCGGCTCGGGCTGTGGTGCCTGACTGGCCGGGGGGAGGTGGATGGTCTTGTCACGGGAGCCTGCGAAGCTGGCGATGAGGTGGTCCATCGCAAGGACTGTCAGCACGTCGCGCTGTCTCGGCTGACCATGACGGGCGCGGGTCGGTACGGCGGATGAAGCCGGAGCCACTCGGAGAGAGCCGGCATAGCCGGATGCAGCGGTTGCCCCGGCCAGCATGAGCGCAGCGAGGCCGGCAGTCGTGACAAGTACCCGGTGCCGGCGGTCAATTCTCGGATGGCTTGCCAGGAGCGTTGGGATGATGGGCAGTTTGCCCAGGACACTGTGGAACCACGCAGATCCGAGCGAAGATGCCTTCTGCCATGAGCTCGATACACATAGGGACCAGTCGGCGGCAACGCGCCACCACGCGAGCGCACTTCGCGCGAGTGGCGTTGATGATATCCACTGCAACGCGACAAGGACTATCGGAGCCAGCGCGCGCCGAAGTCGGGCTAACGCTAGTGCCGGGGTGAGTATGCCGGATCTCTCGGGGAGGATGCGGGTGACGGCGCCGAAGAAGACCGACAGATCGGGGGCGGGTGCGAGGAACTGCAAGTGCTCGCCGGTTGTCACTACATCGAGGACCTGCAGCGCGCTGCCGCCGGGACCCTGAGCGCTGTCCTCGGCGCGGAAGCCGTCCACGTCGGTCCATCTCCAGTGGCGGGTGATCCTTCCATCCGGGCCAGCCAGAGTGAGCCCCGACGCACCGGCTATCAGCGCGAACGACGGGATCAGGGTCGTTTCGTCGGCGGAGCCGGCTACCAGCCATATACCCCTCAGAGCTATCGCGTGGCGTTGCTGAGATTTGATGGTCATATCGTCAACGGCCCTGCTTCTCAACGGCCCTGCTTCTCAACGGCCCTGCCGCTCGTGCCTCGACCATACTGGTGCTGCCCCTCACTCATACAGTTGTAACCACTACTTACGGCGGCCGTAAACCCCCAAGCTAGGTGGGCGAAGGCTCTACTGGCAAGAGGGATTGTCCAGATGGCGCTGTGCTGGTGATCTGGACCCGTGCCACAGGTGTCACGGCGACCTTCACCCCCGCCGCGGCTGCGCCGGCATTCACCCCCACCGCGGCTGCGCGCGGGTGCTGTGGCCTGACATCGGATAACGGCTGGAGTGGTTGGAACGGTTGCTAGCCTTGGCCCGTGGCCACGGGGCCACCGCTACCAGGAGTGAGGCTGGCTAGATAAGTGGTATTTGTCGAAGGTTTCAGGTTGCTGCTTGTCCTGGCCGGTGCAATCGCCGGTCTCCAGATAGGCCACAGAGTAGGTCAACCGCCGTCCGTCCAGACTGACCAGGTGATCGGGATGGTCCTCGGCGCTCTCATCGCGTATGTGATCGGTGGGATCCTCGGACGCTTGCTGGATCGGGGTATGCAGGATGCGGTTGCCGGGCTGCGCAGGATGCCGCCAGCCGAGATTTTCGCCGCGTCGGTGGTCGGCACCACCGGCTTGCTGGCTGGGCTCGTAGCAGGCCTCCCCTTGATCGCCTTCGTGCATTCGAGCATCGATTACCCGGTTGTAGCCGCTCTCGCATGGGCGCTTGGCGCCTTCGGTGTTCGCCTGGGAGTCGTGAAAGGTCGTCAGATCGTCAGGGCTGCTGGGCTATCGAGGATCCTCGATCCGCCGGCTGACACCCCACCCGGAGCAGTCGTGGTCGACGCTTCGGCTGTGATGGACAGGTTCCTGGCGGTGCTCGGCCGTGCCGGCCTGCTGGCTGGTGGAGTGGTGGTCCCGCGCTTCGTGATCGACGAGGTGCGCTCTATCGCAAAGAGCCCAGACCCGGTGGCATCGCGTCGAGCCAGGCGCGGGCTCGAGTCGCTCGAAGCCCTGCGATCGAGTGGGCTGGAAGTGCAGTTCACTGCCGACGAGGCTCCTGCGGGCGAGTCGGGGGGAAGCCAGGCCCTCGTTCTGGCCCAACGCATGGGGCTTCGCCTGGTCACCTGTTCGGCAGAGTTGGCGAGCCAGGCGCGGAGCCGGGGTGGGGATGTGCTCGACCTGAAGGCATTGTCGGCGCAGCTGACGCCGGACCACCCACCCGGGGAGCGACTGTCGGTGGATCTGGTCAAGCCGGGGAGCCAGGCGGGCCAGGCTGTGGGGTACCTTCCCGAGGGTGACATGGTTGTCGTGAACGATGCAGCTCATCTCGTAGGCAGTTCTGCCATCGAGGTGAGCGTGATGTCCACCCGCCAGACGGCCCAGGGAACGATCGTGTTTGCCCGCCTCACAGGAGGACCTTCTGCGGCGACGACCGCTATTTCAGGCGGCGACGACCGCGGTGATCAGCTTGGCCAGTGACTCCTTCGCGTCACCGAAGAGCATCGTTGTCTTCGGGTCGTAGAGAAGCTCGTTGTCGATGCCGGCAAATCCCGGTCGCATGGAGCGCTTGAGGAACACGACGTTGGCGGCCTGGTCCACGTTGATAATTGGCATGCCGTAGATAGGGCTTCCTGGCGAGCTCTTGGCTGCGGGGTTGACAACGTCATTGGCGCCGACGACGAGCGCCACATCCACCGTCGACATCTCGGCATTCGCCTCATCCATCTCCTTCAGCTGGTCGTAGGGTACGTTCGCCTCGGCCAGCAGCACGTTCATATGGCCTGGCATGCGACCTGCCACAGGGTGGATTGCATAGAACACCTCGACCCCACGCTCGGCAAGAGAGTCCGCCAGCTCTCGCGCGGTGTGCTGGGCCTGGGCAACGGCGAGGCCGTATCCGGGGACGATAGCAACCTTGCGAGCGTATGCCAGCAGGACGCCGACATCATCCGAAGTACCGGTGCGCACCGAACGGCCTTCCACGCTCTGGCCGTCACCTCCGGATGCAGTCACCACCGACCCGAACGCACTGAACAGGATGTTCGGCAGCGACCGCCCCATCGCCTGGCTCATCATGCGTGTAAGGAGGATTCCTGATGCTCCGACCAGGGTGCCGGCGACGATGAGGAGGTTGGAGTCGAGAGTGAACCCGGAGGCCGCGACGGCGAGGCCGGTGAAGGAGTTCAGCAGGGAGATGAGCACCGGTACGTCCGCGCCGCCTATGGGCAGGACGAAGATTACCCCGAGCACGAGCGAGGCGAGCAGGAGCAGCAGCAGCAGGGTCGAACTCGATGTCGCCAGGGTGGCGGCCGCCAGGGCGAGCACCCCAGCACCCACGACGGCGTTGATTGCCTGCTGGCCTGGGTATGTCACGGGACGTCCCGTCATGAGCTCCTGGAGCTTCGCGAAGGCCACGGCGCTTCCGGCGAACGAGACAGATCCGACTAGAACCCCGAAGAGGACCTCGGCGATCTTGTAGATTGCAACCGTCCCGTGGGGCAACCCGATGAACTCCGTTATCGACACCAGCGCTGCAGCACCGCCACCCACACCGTTGAAGATGGCGACCATCTGGGGCATGGCAGTCATCTTCACCAGTCGTGCAGCGGGTACGGCGATGGCGGCGCCGATCACCATGGCTATGAGCATCAGAACCAAGTTGTGAGTGTCGGAGTGCACCTCGGGCAGGGAGAAGGTCCACCCGACGGCAATGAGCATTCCCACGGCCCCTGCCAGGTTGCCGATCCGTGCGCGTTTCGGTGAGCTGAGCCCCTTCAGCGCGAGGATGAAGCCTACGATCGCTATTAGGTATACGAGATCGGTGGCGGTGCCCCGGCTCACGACGCTGCTCCCTTTGCTGTGGCCGATGCGCCGTTGGCTGGGGCGGGGGATCGGCCAGCTCGGCTCCGGTCCGCCTGGCGCGACTTGAACATCTCGAGCATCCTGTCGGTGACGACGAAGCCGCCGACCACGTTCAGCGTGGCCAGTACGACAGCGAGGAAGCCGAGGCTCTCCTGGGTGGCTCCGTGCGCGCCACCAAGGATTATCATGCTTCCGACGAGGATGATGCCGTGGATCGCGTTGCTACCCGACATGAGAGGGGTATGCAGGATGCTGGGCACCTTGGAGACGACCTCGTAGCCGACAAAGGCGGCGAGGACGAACACTGTGACCAGCCCCATGATGCCAGGGCCCATTACGGCTTCTCCTCTCCCGATGCTTGCGAGGCACCAATCAGTTCGCGAGCCGGCGCATTGAGCACTTCGCCGTCGCGCGTGACACAGCTACCCGTCACTATCTCGTCTTCGAAATCAGGGCGCAGCTGGCCTTCGGATACGAGAAGCCCCAGGAAGTTAGTGATGTTGCGGGCATAGAGGAAGCTTGCATGGGTCGGCATGCCCGCAGGGGGGTTCGACATCCCGTGCACGACGACATCATTGGTCACGACGTCGACGCCGGGTTCGGACAGCTCACAGTTGCCACCCGAGTCAGCAGCCATGTCCACCACGACCGAGCCGCCGGCCATCGCCTGCACCATGGCGGCCGTGACGAGGATGGGGGCCTTCCTGCCCGGTATGGCTGCGGTGGTTATCACCGCGTCGGCAGAGGCAACCTCGGCCGCGATCATCTCTCGCTGGCGAGCAAGGAAGTCCTCCGACTGCTCCCTGGCATAGCCACCCGATCCCTCCTGGACTCCAGGGCCAGCTCTACGAACGAAGCCCCCAATGATTCGACCTCTTCTCTCGCAGCGGCCCTCACGTCGTAAGCGCGTACCTGTGCGCCGAGCCTTCTGGCCGTGGCGATCGCCTGGAGCCC
>JAJZJN010000079.1:5702-11101 GCA_021851165.1 Actinomycetes bacterium | reverse complement strand
AACCAGGCGGGCTGTGCCTGAGAGGGCACTCGGCTCAGGCACCCCCTGAGCCTCACGGCGTGAACCTCGCCGCAGATGCCGGGGCTATTCCGACATCTGGCTCGCAACCTGCCCCTAACGCGGGAAGAAGATCACCTCGACGCGCGGACAAGGCAGTCCCTTGCAGCGGCACCGTTGCCGCTGCGCCCATTGTCCACACACGCCTGGACGTGGGCTCTTGGCCCGACGGTCAAGAGATGCCTGCATTGGCCCGCAGTGGCCAATAACGGTAGTAACGGTCAGAGCCGCAGCTCGCAATCGGGACCAGATAATCCGGTCCTCCCCGATCATCGGCAGGCAGTCAGCCGCGGCAACGCGGTGGATCGAGGCTTAGCTGGGTAGCGGTGCTGGACCAGTGCCGGTGCTGGCGGCGGTCGGGCAGCTGGTCCTGCGGACCCGGCGGTAGCATGGTCGCCAGGCCTTCCGGATCGGAGGGACTAGGTGACCCAAGCATTGTAGGAGCCCCAACGCCAGAGAAGAGTTCGGATATGGATGGACCGGCCCCGGATAGCCCGCCGAGGCTGGACATCGGGATGCCCCTTGCCGAGGCGGGCGAGGATCGACGCGGCGCGGCGCCGCGCGACACTGGGCCGCGCGACACTGGGCCGGGTAATGCGACCGCGGCTGTGGAGATTGCCGTGTGGGGCTATCGCGAGGATCTCGAGCGCCTGGCTACCTACCTGTGTCGGCATCGCGAGGACGCCGAGGACGTCACCCAGAGTGCTTTGTTGGCTGGAGCATCCCACCTGGGTGATTTCAGAGGGGAGGCCGCGCTGCGAACCTGGTTGCATCGCATAGTGGCCAACGAATGCCGGATGTTGCATCGTCGCGCTGCTCCCGAGTCGCTCGACGATCTGCTCGACACCATGCTGGCCGATAGCCAGCTGCCGCAGCTCGAAGGCCACCTGGCTTCTACAGGCGTGGACCCCGAGCAGGCCGTTCTCGAAGCCGAGCGGCGGCGACAGGTGCTCGTGGCACTTGCCGAGCTTCCAGAGCTTGATCGCGCGGTTCTGGTCTTGAAAGACGGTCAGGGTCTGAAAGCGGAGGCGATCGGAGAGATGACGGGGATGTCCGAGGCTGCTGTCAGGGCGAGGCTCCATAGAGGCCGGCGTCGCCTGCGGTCCATGCTGGCCAACGGGGCCAACGGGGCCAACGGGGCCAGGGTGCCAGAGGCGGGACCGGGTGCTGGCGGCCGCAGTGCCAAGCCGTCCCGACACTCGTCATAGATTCTTTGAACCGTTCTGGCTTCTCGTGCATCAGTGTTGTCAGTAAGGCAAGTTCGATCAACAGCAACGAGAAGAGGTAACGAGATGAGGATCTTCCAGAAGAACGTCGGAACGTTGGATCGCTCGATCCGCCTGCTGGTGGCGCTCGCGGCCCTTATAACCGCCCTCGCGGTGGGAGCGGGTAGCACGGGCGGAATCGTGTTGCTGGTAGTGACAGCCATCGCGGCTGTGACAGGGGCCAGCGGCCGTTGCCCTCTGTATGGCGTGCTCGGAGTCTCGACTTTGCACCAGGACCGCCACCAGCACGGTTTGGTAGCCTGAGCATCCAGGTATGCGGAGTGTCACCGGCTGGTTCAGCCGGTGACACTTGCTTTCATCGGGGCGGACGGTCTGTGCCGACCAATCGCCAATGGGATCATGAGGAGTGACAATGCTCAATAGACCCCGAGTGGTGGTGGTGGGCGGAGGCTTTGCGGGTCTTCGTGTCCTACGGCGCCTGAAGGATCTGGCGGAGATCACGCTGGTCGAATCCCGCATGACCAGCCTTGCCAAGCCTGCGCTGCCTGAGGTGGCCATGGAGGGAAAGCCGGTCGACCATGTCCGGTTCCCGCTGGCTCATACCGTGAGGCGTAGCGGAGCCGAGCTGGTGACTGGCAGGGTCGAGCGGATCGACACCGACCGGCGCTACGTCGTCCTACACGACGGGACGCGTGTTCCCTACGACTACCTGGTGGTGGCCGCCGGTGCCGTCAAGGACTACGCCGCGATAGCGGGGTTCTCTTCGTATGGGTTCTCGGTCTGCGACGACGAGCAGGCTCCCAAGCTGTTCAACGCCCTACAGGGCTTTACAGGGGGGCCGGTAGTGGTCGGCTCGGCCCCGTCGAGATGGGGAAGCCGCGTTGTCGTGCCGCGCCTGCTTGCTGCCTGCGAAGGTCCGGTGGGCGAGGTGGCATTCATGCTGGCCCATGACTTCGCGCGGCGCGGGATCGGGGCACCCGTGACGGTGTTCTCGCCTGGCCAGGTCTTCTTCGATGATGTGGGTGACAAGGTCCACGCCGAGGTGGGTCCTCTTCTCGACGAGGCCCACATTACGGTGACTACCGGCCGGGATGTGGTGGAGATAGGGCCAGATCATGTCGCGTTCGCTGACGGCTCGACCCTCGATTCCGCCCTCGCTATCGTGATCCCGCCCTATGCGGCACCTGCGTTCATAGCCGAGTCGGGGCTGGGCGACGAGGCAGGGTTCATGCCGGTGGACAAGGCCATGCGCCATCTTGATGCGCCCAGGGTGCTAGGAGCCGGTGATGCGACGGCACTTTCCATGCCGAAGCTGGGCCATATAGCAGTCCACCAGGCCGACATAGCTTCGGCGGCGATCCGGAGCGAGGTGACGGGACTGGGTGATGTCCCGCCTTACGAGCCCGAGATCTTCTGCATCATGAACCGCGGAGGCGCGGAGGCAACATTGATCCTGTCGGACTACCTCTACGGAGGCAGGCGCGACATCGCTTACAGCGGACCGCTTGCCCGACTTCTCAAGTGGAGCTTTGACGAGTACGACTTCCACACTCGAGGTCATCTTCCACCTGATCGAATGCAGCAGGTGCTCGAGTGGGTACTCCGGGAAACGAAGGGCTAGTCGTGTCCTGAACCTGGACCGCCGTAAGCCGGCCATGAGACAGGCCGATGACGCGGTCGGCTAGGGCCGCCTCCTCGCGGCGATGGGTTATGAGAAGCACCGACCGGCCACTGAGGGCTTCCAGAACGTCGCGTAGCATCTCCATCGCCTCACTCGGATCGAGGCCGGCGGTGGGCTCGTCGAGGATGACGACGGTCCTTCCTGCGAGCAGCAGACGCGCCAGTGCAAGGCGCTGGCGCTCTCCTCCCGACACCGAAGCGCCCCCTTCGCCTACCTGCGTGCGCAGGGAATCCGGCAGAGACGCCACCCACTTGTCGGCGTGGGCCAGGGAGAGGGCTGCCCACATCTCGTCCTCGCTCGCATCGGGTTTTGCTATGCGAAGGTTGTCCCCGATGGACGTCGAGAACAGGTGGGTACGCTGGTCCAGCGCGCCGACGATTGAGCGCGCATCGTCGCCGGTCATCGATTCCAGATCGGTACCGTCCAGGGAGATCGAGCCCGACGTTATCGGCCAGAAGCGCAGGAGTGCGTTGGCGACGGTCGTCTTTCCCGAACCGCTCGGGCCCACGATGGCCAAGATCTCGCCTGGCAGGAGGTCGATGTCGAGATTCTCTATGGCGTTCGGCCCGTCCTGGGCATAGCGCAGGGTCACCCCCTGTGCCATCAAGCGCGGCACTCCAGCGGGAGCGGGGGCCGGCTGCTCTGGATCCGTCACGGGTGGAGGGATGGATTCGAGGCCGAGGAGGCGGGCTCCGGCTTCGATATCCTCGTGCAGGTGCGAGAATGCTCCGGGCAGGCCGGAGACGGCGTCCATGGCAGCCAGCCCGAGCACTGGCAGCACTGCCAGGTCGACGCCCGGAAGCAGCCCTGCCCTGACGGCGGGAACCGCCATGGCGAGCATCCCCAGGGCAGTGGCTCCGACGATCGTGCTCGACAACCCTTCGATGAGGCCGCGTCGGTGTGCCGCGCGGCGCGCCTGGCCAGCCAGGGCAAGGTGCAACTCGACTAGGCGCTCGATCGCCCTGTCGGCCTGCCCATAGGCCACTAGCTCCGGTGCGCCTTGAATGCTCTCGACGGTGGCAGCCTGGAGCGAGGCCCTTCCCTGCACCATGGCGTGGCCCGGGTCCCGGCCTAGGCGCTGGGCCAGCAGGGGGATGATCACCCCTGCGCAGAGCAGGCCACCGGCGAGCACGGCACCTGACTGAGGAACCAGGAACCCAGCGAGGGCCACGGAGAGCAACGAAGTGCCTCCGGCTACCACGAAGGGAGGGATGGCCCGGAGGTAAAGGTTCTGCAGCGTGTCGACATCGTCGGTGGCCCGTTCGAGAAGGTCGCCACTCGTATGGCTTGCCAGTGCCGCAGGTGCAAGTGGGGCCAACGCGCTCAGGCACATAACCCTCAGACGGCCGAGCACGCCGAAAGCCAGATCATGGGTTTCGAGACGCTGGGCATATCCGGCACCCGCGCGGCCAAGGGCGAAGAGTTGGACGGCGCCTATGGCCGCGGTGAGAGTGAGCACGGCAGGATGCTGAGCAGCGCGGTCCAGTAGCCACGCTGAGGTGGCTGCCAGTCCTATGGCAGACATCGACGCTGCAAGTGCCAGCAGGAAGGCCCGTGCTGCTTTCCTCCTGGAGACCATGTCCCGGCTAAGCAGCCTCGACAGCACCAGGCGTCGGGATGGCAGATGCCCGGCGTTCGCCGACGTGGTCATGGCGGCCACGATCCAGGGGTGGCCGGTCCGCGCTGGGCGGCGAGCCGGCCCTGAGATATCTCCATGACTCGGTCGGCACCATCGAGGAGGGCTACGCGGTGCGTCGTGACCAGTACTGCGCGTCCAGTCAGATGGCTCCAGATCCTGCTGGCCACCTGCTGCTCCAGCTCCGGGTCGAGGTGAGCGGTCGGTTCGTCGAGCACATAGAGATCTGCCGGCCTGATCAGCGCCCGCGCCAATGCCAACCGCTGGCGTTGCCCGGCAGACAGAGCCCACCCGCCCTCGTCGAGGAGCGTGGACAGACCGCCTGGGAGACCACCCAGCAACTCCTCGGCACCGCTCGCATGTAGCGCAGCGTCCATCTCTTGCCCTGTGGCCTGCGGAAAGCCAAGCAGGATGTTGTCCCGGATGCTGCCGCGGAAGAGGGTCGGCTTCTGTGGAAGCCATGACACCCTCTGGCGCCAGCTAGCGAGGTCGATACGGCCCAGATCTGTTCCGTCAACTTGAATCCGGCCTGCGCTTGGCTGGACGAATCCCAGCAGGAGGGCACCCAGGGTGCTCTTTCCCGATCCGCTAGCGCCCACCAGCGCCAGATGCTCGTCTGGCCAGACGTCCAGGTCAAGGTTGTCGAGTGCAGGCTCTTCACGACCGGGCCATGTGAACCGCAGCGACTCGATCCGCACCCTTGGAGGCTCGGCTCTGGCTTCTTCCATCCCCCGGCTCTCGGGTGAGGCGCATGGTGACGCGTATGGTGACGCCTGCCCTCGCCGAAGGGGTTCCGATG
>JAJZJN010000079.1:0-5692 GCA_021851165.1 Actinomycetes bacterium | reverse complement strand
CGGCCGCTGCGTGGAACTGGGCGCTGGCCCTTCGGAGGGGAAGGTAGACCTCCGGGGTGAGAAGGAGGATGGCTAGTGCCGGGGCCAGGGTCATATGGCCTGAGATCAGTCGGAGTCCGAGTACCAGGGCGACCAGGGCTGTGGAGAGGGATGACAGCAGCTCGAGCACCAGCGACGAGAGGAACGCATAACGCAGGGTGTCCATTGTCGCTTGGCGAAGCCGGTCGGTTACCTCGGCAACCGAGTCGAGCTCGTCGCCGACGCGTCCGAACAGCCGCAGCGTGGCCAGCCCCTGGACCATGTCGAGAAAATGGCCGCTCAGGCGTCCCACCTGGTGCCATTGGCGTGCCATACGGGCCTCGGCCTCCTGGCCGAGCAGCACCATGAATACCGGGATGAGGCCCAGTGTGACCGCGAGGATCAGGGCAGAGAGCCAATCCTGCCATAGAACCCAACCGATGATGACTACTGGAGCAACCACAGCCAGTACAAGCTGTGGCAGGTAGCGACCGAAGTAGTCGTCAAGCGCATCGAGACCTCGTGTGGCAAGAGAAGCGATCTCGCCTGTCTGCTCACCCGCGAGCCAGACCGGCATTTCGTTGATAGTCCTGGTGAGCAGCCTTACCCGTAGCTCACCCTTGACCTTGGAGGCGGCTATCTGAGCGGCGACTTCACCGGAGTAGACGAGCAACGCGCGGGCGACGACGGCGGCAGCAAGGCCGATCAGGGCGCCCTCCACTTGCCCGAGGCCGGCATGTTCGAGGAAAACCCTGTCCACGATCCTCGCCAGGATGGCTGCTTGGACGACGAGCGTTACGGTCTGAGCCGCGCCACCCATCACTGCCAGGGCAATGGCCGGCCGCGCTGCCTTGGCTTCGTGGATCAGCCGAGGGTCGAGCTGCCCCCCTCTGCTCCGGCTCACCCGGAGGTCAAGACAGGCCCAGGTAATGCCAGGTTCATGCCGGCCCGGGGCTGGCCGTCGTGGGAGGGGAACCCGGACGCCGGACCCGCTGGCGGAATACCCAGTAGCTCCATCCCTGGTAGATGAGCACGAACGGAGTGAAGATCGCCGCGACGATCGTCATCACGACCAAGGTGTAATGGGCAGAGGCGGTGTTGGCGATCGTCAGATCGAAGCGCGGGGCGACACTCGAGACCAGCACTCGCGGGTAGAGGTTGAGCAGCAGCGTCGACACCACGAGGACGAAGCCGACTCCGGTGGCGATGAAGGCCCAGCCGTCCAGCTTCTCAGACACCAGCCACCCAGCCGCTCCCACTACGACGATCGCGAGGATTGGCACGAAACCTGGCACGATTCCCTTGTCATGGGCATGAGTGGCGTTTACGAATGTCCAGGACAAGAAGGCGACGACTGCTGCGAGGGTGACGGGTGCAATCCTTCGAGCGGCCCGCCTGGTTCGCTCTGCCATCTCACCGTCAGTGCGAAGGGAGAGGAAGGTAGCACCGTGCAGGATGACGAGGGCAAGGAACGTTACCCCGCCAAGTAGCGCGTAGGGAGTCAGGAGGTGCCAGAACCCCGCGACAAAGTGGCCGCCGCGCCCGAGTGGAACACCCCCCACGAAGTCGGCGAATGCGACTCCCCAGAGCAGGGCCGGAAGAAGACTGCCCCAGAAGATCACCCGATCCCAAGTGGCACGCCAGAGGGGAAGCTGATTCTTGCCCCTGAACTCGAAGGCGACCCCGCGCACTATCAGCGCGAGCAGTATGAGGAGCAGGGGGAGATAGAACCCTGAGAACAATATTGCATACCAGCGTGGAAACGCAGCGAAGGTGGCTCCACCGGCAACGAGGAGCCACACCTCGTTGCCGTCCCAGACTGGCCCAATGGTGTTGATGAGAACACGGCGATCCAGATCGTCGTGGCCCAGGAAGGGCAGGAGGATCCCGACGCCGAAGTCGAAGCCCTCGAGGAAGAAATAGCCGATCCACAGGATCCCGATCAACAGGAACCAGAAGATCTGAAGATTGCCGGTGGGGGCGGGTATGGAAGCACCCGTCTGGGCGAGAAGGGCGCCTACCGGCATGGGGTTTCCTCCGCTCGGCGCATCAGTAGACCAACTCGGGAACGGGAGCCTCTGCAGTGGCTCCGCCGGGGGCGGGTGCGGCTCCGTGGCCGCTCTCCCCGCCATCTGGGTGCCCGGAGATCTCAGCTTCCTCGGCAGGCGGCGTCTTGCCCATCTTCCACATGAGACCGAACTCCACGACGGCAAGCACCGAGTACACGGCGGTGAAGGCAACCAGGCTCGTGGCTATGTAGCCGGTGCCGATGTCGGATACCGCCTTGGCAGTCGTGAGGAGGCCGTAGACCACCCAGGGTTGGCGTCCCATCTCGGTGAATATCCACCCGAAGCTGTTAGCCAGGAAGGGCAGGGGTATTGCCCACAGCGCTGCCAACAGGAAGATCCGATGGTCGTCGAAACGCTTGCGTCGCAGGAGCCACAGGCCGAGCACCGTGATGGCAAGCATGAGGAAGCCGATCCCGACCATCAGGCGGAAGCTCCAGTAGGTTACCCAGATCACCGGTACGTAGCTTCCCGGTCCGTAGCGATGCGATTCCGCTGCCTGAACGTTGTCTATCCCCTGGACCGTGCCGTTCCAGGACCGGTCGGCGAGGACTGACAGAAGGTGGGGCAACCGGATCTGGAAGATGGGTTGACCCGAGAGATTGCCGATCGTGAGCAGTGAGAAGCTGGCCCCTGACTCGGTATGGTACAAGGCCTCGGCTGCAGCCATCTTCATCGGCTGCTGCTTGGTCATGAGCTGTGCCTGGCTGTCGCCCATCCAGATAGTTCCCAGGATGGCGATGAAGCCCACCACGAGGCCTATGCGTGCCGACGGGCCGAAGACCGAGTGGTCGTGCTTCCGAAGCAGATGCCATGCGCTCACGCCGAGAACGAAGAACGCTCCGGTGGCCATTGCCGCGAAGATCACGTGGAGGAAGGCTTCGATGAACGTCGAGCTGCTTAGAACGGCCCAGAAGTTCGTCATGATGGCCTGATGGGTCTTCGGGTCGATCTTGTAGCCGACGGGATGCTGCATCCAGGAGTTGGCTGCCAGGATGAATGCTGCCGACAGGATGGTTCCTATGCTCACCAGCCAGATGGAGGCGAGGTGGATGCGGGCTGACACCCGGCCACGGCCGAAGACCCAGATCCCAAGGAAGGTCGACTCCATGAAGAAGGCAAGCAGTCCCTCGATGGCCAGTGGCGGTCCGAATATGTTGCCGACAAACGTCGAGTACCGAGACCAGTCCATGCCGAACTGGAACTCCTGGACGATACCGGTGACAACACCGATGGCGAAGTTGACGAGGAAGAGCCGTCCCCACCAGCGGGCCATGATGTCCCAGCTCTGCTTGCCCGTGCGGTACGCGGCTGTCTGCATCACTGCGACAATGAACGCGAGCCCTATGGAGAGGGGTACGAATAGGAAGTGGTACACCGTGGTGATGCCGAATTGCCACCTGGCGAGCTTCACGGGGGCTATACCGGCCACCAGTAGGTGCATGCAGATCAGGGTAGAGCGGCACCTGGTTGAGTGCAAGGGGAAAATGACCCAGAAAATACACAATCAGGCTAATTGAAGGGGGCCGAGATGCCAGCCGTGACCGTCGATGATCTATCGAAGTTACCGAGGGTGTCGAGCACCCTGCCCAGTGTGGCTATCGATAGGAGAGAGGATGCCGGGGTGGTCGAACGACCCGTGCGATCCATCACCACTGCGCCGGCAGGAATCGAGGGTGAGGGTTTCCCGGTACGCCGGGCATTCGCGGGGGTCCCGATGGCCGATGTCGACCCATTTGTCCATATGGACCAGATGGGAGAGGTGGACTACGCACCGGGAGAGCCGAAGGGCACGCCATGGCATCCGCATCGTGGCTTCGAGACCGTCACCTACATGATCGATGGGACTTTCCGCCATCAGGACTCCACGGGTGGTGGTGGCGTTATCACCAATGGCGCTACACAATGGATGACTGCAGGATCAGGAATACTCCATATCGAGGAGCCACCCGAGGACCTTGTGGCAAGTGGGGGCCTTTTCCATGGCATCCAGCTGTGGGTGAACCTCCCGGCGGCTGCCAAGTGGACAGCGCCCCGTTACCAGGACATCGGTGCCAACGAGGTGGCTCTGCTCGCCTCGGGCGACGCGGGAGCGCTTGTGCGCGTCATTGCCGGCAACGTGGCGGGACACGGTGGGCCCGGCGTCACGCATACCCCAATGACCATGGTGCATGCGACTGTGAGCCCTGGCTCACGTCTGGTGATGCCCTGGGAGCGTTCTTTCAATGCGCTCGTGTATGTGCTGGCCGGGCGTGGCGGCATCGGACCGGACAGGCAACCGATCGAGGCAGGGCAGCTTGCCGTGCTCGGGCCGGGAGACCTCGTCGTGGCGACGGCAGATCGGCATCCAGACTCGCGATGGTCATCCCTCGAGCTGCTGCTCCTGGGCGGCAGGCCCATCGGGGAGCCAGTGGTGGCCTACGGTCCCTTCGTGATGAACACACGGGCCGAGATTGCCCAGGCCTTCGAGGATTACCAAGCCGGGCGGCTCGGCAGGGCTCCCAGGTGATCACCACCGTGCGTGGACAGATCTGGGCATGAAGGAACGAGGAGTGGCATAGAGCTCGTGGTGCATTCGATGGGCCCGGCGTTCGATGGGCCCGGCGTTCGATGGGCCCGGCGTTCGATGGGCCCGGCGTTCGATGGGCGAACGTGCCGGGTGGGACTGGACTCCAGCGATGCCTGCTTCGGGCCGCTAGTATCGCAGGGCCGCTAGTATCGCAGGGCGCGAACCGGCTAGGCGATTGCAACCTCTGATGCCGGCGACAAGCATCACGGAATTGCGCTCGTAGCTCAATTGGATAGAGCATCTGACTACGGATCAGAAGGTTGGGGGTTCGAGTCCCTCCGAGCGCGCTGAGAATGCCCTGGTCAGGAGCACAATCCGAAGCTCCTTGCCTGGATGTGCCGTGCTGGCTGCTACTGGATGCTACTGTTTGACCCGGAGCTGCTACTGGAGGTCCAGTAGCAGGGCCTCCAGGGAGGCGTCATGAGAGGGCATCTGCGCCAGCGAGGAGACGCCTGGGAACTCCGGGCGTACGCCGGGGTGGACCCGGTGACGAACCGGCAGAAGTACGTGACTCGCACCTTCCGTGGCGGCAAGCGTGACGCCGAGGAGGCACTCGCCCGGCTGGTGACCGAGGTGTCCGGTGGGGGCCAGGCTGCCCAGGACGCCACGGTCGGGGACCTCCTGCGCCAGTGGCTCGATCTCGCCAAGCCGGAGCTGTCGCCGACGACGGCACGGGGCTATGAGTGGATCATCAAGGCGTACGTCCTTCCCACACTTGGGAAGGTACCGCTCGCCCGGCTCAGGACGGCGCAGCTGGATCGGTTCTACGCCAAGCTCCGGGATGAGGGTGGACGAGACGGCAAGCCGCTCTCGGCGGCGACCGTCCGTCAGGTGCACGCCATCGTGCGCCGGGCTCTGCACCAGGGCGTGCGGTGGGGCTGGATCACCATCAACCCGGCAGCGCTCGCGTCCCCACCACGGGTACGCGGTCGGAGGCTGGAGCCACCGGCCCCGGCGGGGGTCATCGCGCTCGTCGAGGCGGCGAACGCCAAGGACCCCGACTTCGGCTGCTACCTGCTGCTCGCGGCAACCACCGGCG
>JAJZJN010000078.1 GCA_021851165.1 Actinomycetes bacterium | reverse complement strand
GCGAAGCTCACGGCCGCATCCCGCCCTACCAAGCGACCTACGACGGTTCGCCGGCCCGGTCGGGCTGGCCGGCCTGGTGGGGTTGGCCAGCCTGGTGGGGTTGGCCGGCCTGGTGGGGTTGGCCGGCCCGGTCGGGCTGGCCGGCCTGGTGGGGCTGGCCGGGTTCGTCAAGGGCCGTCCCGGCCTGGTGGTATCCACCAGGCGTGACGCGACTCCCAGCCTCGACGGTCTCGTGGCGCAACGCGCGCCACCTGTGAACCACGAACGCAATTACAGCCAGCGCCACGAGCAGTGCCACGACGTATCCTGCGTCGGAAAAACCGCGCACGATCGAGTGCCAGCGACTACCGAGCCCGTAGCCGACACCGACCAGCATGGTGTCCCATACGACGCTTCCGAGGAGGGTGAACGCCCCGAAGCGAATCGGCTGCATCTCGGCAATACCAGCAGGCAGCGAGACGAATGTCCTCACCACGGGCACAACCCGTCCTACCAGGACGCCGAGCTCCCCCCGGTGATTGAACCACTTCTCGGCCCTATCCAGATCGGCCTTGCTCAACAGCACGTAGCGTCCGTAGCGCTCGACAAGCGCCCTTCCGCCGGTACGACCCACCCCCCAGGAGAGATACGCGCCAACCAGCTCGCCCGACACCCCCACGGCCACGGCACCAGCCACGCTCATCCTTCCGCTGGCTGCCAGCGCACCAGCAAATCCCATGATCACTTCCGACGGGACCGGAACACAGGCAGACTCGGCCAGCATGAGCACGAACAGCGCGAGGTACCCCCACGAAGATATGAACTGCTCCACACGATCTTTCTAGCCGGTGGAGGTCGGCAAGTGCAGGTCGGGCGGCGCTCAGCTACTACCGTCGTTGGCATGATCGCGAACATCCGCGTTGACACCCCGGACGGCGTCCAGCTCGCTGTGACCGACCCGGGTGGTGACGCTCCACCCCTACTGGCGGTTCATGCGACGGGCTTCTGCGGGGAAGTGCTCCGCCCCATGTGCTCCGCTATGGGCGACGCCTATCGCTGCATAACCTTCGACCAGCGTGGCCATGGCATGTCATCCCCCCCTGCCGACCGGAACTTCGACTGGCACGGATTCGCCACCGATGTGCTGAGCGTGGTGGATGCGCTGGGCCTGACCAGGCCTGCCGGCTTCGGCCACTCCTGTGGGGGCGCGGCCCTCCTGCTCGCCGAGGAGGCCCGGCCGGGCACCTTCTCGGCACTCTATTGCTACGAGCCGGTCGTCTACCCCTCCGACGAGCCTCTCGATCCCAGCATGGACAACAACCCCCTGTCCGCGGGTGCTATGCGCCGCCGGGAGACCTTCGCCTCTCGCGAAGAGGCACTGGCCAACTTCGCGGCCAAGGCCCCCTTCGATTGCCTGGACCCCCAGGTGCTGGCCGCATACGTCGAGTGCGGCTTCGTAACCGGTCCCGAAGGTGACGGCGGTCCGGTTAGCCTGGCCTGCGAGCGGGAGAACGAGGCCCTCGTGTACGCCAACGGCTTCTCTCACGACGCGTACGCTCGTCTTGGCGAAGTCGCCTGCCCCGTCACCCTCGCCTGTGGATCGGAGACGGATGCCTTCGGGGTGGACTTCCTCCAGGCGTTCGCAGCCCGGCTACCCAAGTCGCGTGTTCTCGTCATGGAAGGGCTCGGCCATTTCGGCCCTCTCGAGAATCCCCGGACCCTGGCCGACTCCCTACTCGGATCACTGGCCGACACAGCCAGCGCCTAGCCTGTGGGGGATGTCGCTGCCGACTCCCCGCACCATGTCACCTAGCAAGGTGGCGACCTTCCGCAAGTGCGCCCTGGCTTTCCGCTTCAGCGCCATAGACCGGCTCCCCGAGTCGCCCACACCGCAGGCGCTGAAGGGCACTCTCGTGCATCGGGCCCTCGAACGGCTGTTCTGGAACCACGAACCTGGCCGGAGAACCCCGGGCGCAGCCTGCGGAGAACTGGGGGAGGCATTCAGCGAACCTGACACCATGGCCGCCCTTGCCGCGCTGGAGCTTCCCGAGAAAGCTGTCACAGATCTACGCCGTGACGCCGAGCAGCTCGTAGCCGGCTACTTCTCGCTGGAGAACCCCGATGAGGTGAACTTCATCGGGGTGGAGCTCGGCCTCGAGGCCAACGTAGGTGGGGTACGGCTACGCGGGATCATCGACCGGTTGGACCTGACTTCCACCGGAGAGCTCGTCATAACCGACTATAAGACCGGCCGCGTTCCACGCGAAGGCCACGAACACGGGAACTTCGCAGGGGTGCACTACTATGCCCTTCTCTGCGAGAGAGTGCTGGGGCGCCGGCCGGTGCATCTGCGCTTGATGTACCTCCGGGAGCCTGTGACCATAAGTGTCGAACCAACCGCGCAGTCCCTGGCCGGCCTGAGCCGGCGCACTGAAGCGATCTGGTCGGCCATCGAGCGTGCCTGCGCCAGTGAGGACTTCAGGCCGAAACCATCCGCGCTGTGCGGTTGGTGCAGCTTCCAGTCACTGTGCCCGGCATGGGTTGGCGGGATCCGAGCTGGCTGAGCCATGCTGCGACAACCACGCTTCCGCTGACGCGCTGCAGGACCGTCAACCCATCCACCCGCCGGGCGGAGATCAACCTCAGGCAGGCGCGCGCTCGTCGGCTCGCATCGCGCTAGACCCGTCCTTATCCGATACGACTTCCCCGGCACGTAGATCTTTCCTATCGGAGTCGGGCGGATCCCACCGCTGCTCAGCCTGACACCGGGCGCAAAGGTACCGCTCACCGACTCGGCGAGTGATCGCGTGCTCACGGCACCTGTCGCAGCGGTGCCCGACGAAGTACATTGATGCGCTGTCCGGAACGGGACGTTCCAGCGCGCTGAGGCGCTGCTGCGCGGCCCGTGTCAGGTTCCAGCGGATCTCCGGCCCATCCACACTCTTCTCCACCAGGCCAAATGCCATCAGCTCCCGGAGCACAGGATCGAGCTGGTGGGCCAGTGGGTGATCGCCAGTGGTCTGCATCGGCTGTCGCTCCTTTCCGGTTGGCCATCCCGTAAGGCGCCCCGCCGTGGCGGCACCGGGCGCCGTTTCCAGTGTGCACCACCCGTCCCGCCAGCGCTCGGCACCCCGAGGACCGATCGGGGCGTCGGCATTGAGCGGCCCTGCTCGGCCAGGCAAGTGCATCCGGCTCCGCGAGGCCCGATGCGTTGCACCCGGCCAGTTGGCCGTTCAGTCGGGAAAGGTCACGCCGAGCTCATCGGCCCTGGTGGCCGCCTCCTCGGGCCAGATGTTCTTGATCAGGTACAGGTCGCGGGCCAGGGCATAGCCGGGTGCCAGCTCCTTCATGTAGCGCTCGAAGTAGAACAACTGCTTTGCCACGAGCATCAACTCACGCGGAGCCGTTGCCCCCATCTGCCTGGCCAGGTCGAGCTGGGTACTGAAGAGCTCCGCCAAGTCGATCGAGCGCGCCTTGGAATCCAGGACCGGCTCGGTGGCTGCCTGGAGGAGCCGGCCCAGATCCTCGTCGGTGCCAAGGTCTTCCTGCAGGACGCCAAGGTCCTTGTAGTGCCGCACCACCCGGGCCCAGTTGCTGTCGATCATGAACGTCTTGAACAAATCGCGCACCATCGCTCTCCACGCTTCGGGCAGCTCGCCGGTAATGCCGAAGTCGAGAAACGCCGTACGGCCATCGTCTAGCACCCAGATGTTGCCTGCATGGGTATCGGCCTGGAAGGGCCCGTGAACACATACCGCCTCGAGGCCGACTTTCAATCCCCGCCGCATCAGCAGCTCCCCGTCGAGCCCTCGTGCCCTCAGCACATCGAACTCGTCTACGGGCACCCCGAAAAGCCGCTCCATGCAGATCACCCGAGGACCGCAGAGCTCCATGTAAACCTCCGGTGCCGTAACCCAGGCGTTGTCGCCGAATGCAGAGATGTTGGCGCGGAAGGCCTGCTGATGGCGCGCTTCGAGCAGGAAATCGAGCTCGCCCATGGTCACGTGGTACATGTCTGCCACCATGCCTGTCGGATTGAGACGCCGTCCAGCCTCGATGAGCTCAGCTGCACGCGCGAGCAAGCCTGCGATACGGAGGTCGGCCATCATGCGCTCCGCTATTCCCGGCCGCTGGACCTTGACCACTGCATGCCTACCATCGACAAGCACGCACGGATGGACTTGGGCAATTGATGCCGAAGCCAGCGGCATGTCGCCGAAAGACTGGAACAGATCCTGGGTCGTACGGCCCAGGTCATCCTCGATGGTGCGCCTGGCCTGCTCGGCCGGGAACGGCGGCACCGCGTCCAGGCACCGTTGACAGGCGGTAGCCAGCGGCGTCGGGAACACTCCCGGTGCAGAGGCGATGAGCTGGCCCAACTTCACGAACGTCGGCCCCAACGCTACGAATGCGTCCACCATGCCGCCCGCCACGGCATCAGTGACCTGTGAGCGCCACCAACCGTCGTCCCGACCGGAAGGCCCGGTGGGTGAAGCATCGGCTAGGCACCCGCAAGGCTCGAGCTCGCAACCCGCCGGACCGGTCTCGCCCTTCGCCACCGTCCGCACCGTAGCGGTGATCACGGCAGTGACCACGGCGGTGAGCACTCTGGTCGTCATCACCCAGCAGACGACCACAGCCCTGGCCGCATCTCGCAGATGCACCCGTCCCGGACCTTGCTCCACAGCTGCCCGCGAGCTCACGCCGGATTGCAAGGTGCATGCGCTCTCGATCCATTCACCCCGCCAGGATCTCGCTTCCCCGAACGTCGCACCGGACAAGGTCAGGCTATCGCACCGTCGGTATGCATAGCTATGAATCGAAGCACGGCTATGTGCTTATCGGTGTCGCGCTGCATGATCTCGACGAGTAGATCCCATAGGGCGATGTCCCTCACGTTGATCAGCTCACGGTGTAGGGCCTGCAGCTCACGGGCATCCTCTTCCTCCTGCTGGAGAAGCATCTCGGTCAACGCACGCACGGCCGAATAGTCGCACCGATGGAAGTCGATCGCTGGAACGGCAGGACTGGCATGAGACCACTCAACGAGATTCTGAAGTGATGCAGCAAGCTCCGCGAAGAGCCGATGGTGGCGCCGCTCGTCTTCCACGAGCAGGTTCACGAGGTAAGCCAGGGCCTTGGACTCGGAATCGTCGGCCGCACTGGTGTAGAGGTCGAGGATGGTGCTCTCACGCTCGACGTGATGGAGAACGTGGTCGAGGATGCTCCTCACCCACTCCGCGGGATCGTCACTGACATGATCCGCATAATTCTCGACCACGCCAGGGAGGCTACTGCTTCACCCTGGCGACCGCCATAGCTTCTCCGCCTTCCTACCTGACGGCTGCAGTGATCCTGCCAATGGGCTCCGAGTGTCCCAGAGCGCCTTTCCGGTCGCCCCATCCATTCCCACGGCCCCGAGCCACCACGTTGCCATAGGCGGCACCAAGGCAGTACATTCGGCGCCGTGCCCTCCCGGGAAGAGAACATCGCTATGTGGTCTAAGCACTATGACTGGTCGGGCCATGGCGACGAGTGGTCTTCGATGTGGGGCAATGCCGAAGCACAGTGGTGCCACACTCTCCAGCCAAGAATCGCCCGCTGGTTGCCCACTGGCAATGTCCTGGAGATCGCCCCCGGATACGGTCGATGGGCCCAATTCCTGATCGGGCTCAGCCGGGAGTACATGGGGATCGACATAGCCGAGAACGCTGTCGATGCGTGCAAGAGGCGCTTCGCCACCGAGCAGCATGCCAGATTTGTCGTCAACGACGGGCGATCCCTCGAAGCCGTTCCCGATGAGTGGGCTGACCTGGTGTTCAGCTTCGACTCCCTCGTGCACGTCGAACGCGACGACATCCAGGCCTATCTCAGCCAGCTGGTCGACAAACTGGCCCCCGGTGGACATGCCTTCCTGCACCATTCGAACCTCGCCATGTATCCCGTAAGGGGCCTTACCCGATGGGATGAGTGGCGCGCACGATCGGTCAGCGCTGATACCTTCCGTAGGGATTGCAGTGACGTGGGGCTCCGCTGCGTCTCGCAAGAGCTCATACCGTGGCAGAGAACTCGCTTCATCGATTGTATATCGGTCGTCGAGGCCGCACCGAAGCCCTCTCCTCCTGGGAGCTCGACCACACCGCTTCCGGCGGTGCCAGCCTCACCGGACACCGTGGTTGTCATGAACCCCTATTTCTCCCTCGAAGGGCTCTCTGCACGACGTATACGTCGCATCTACCATGGCGACACCCCCTCGCAAACGCCAGTAGCCGGCAATACCGTGGGGCGGGTTATGGGAAACCGGGACGAGGCCGCAAAGTGGGCCAGGGGCTGGTTGTCCTTCCTCGGAGCCGCGCTAAGAAGCACGACCGCGAAGAGCCGCCCACTTTGAGCAGCCGCCCCGCCCCGCTCAGCCGCCCACTTTGAGCAGCCGCCCACTTTGAGCAGCCGCCCCACGGAGGCCGGCACCCATGCCGACCAGACGTCACCGATTTCGCCTGGCGCGCTAGACGACTGGCGCTGGCGTCTGACCGAACGATCTCCACTTCCGGTGAGTTGGCACCACGAGCACAGCAGCCACCGCGCACTGGCCGGCAAGCAGGCCATATCCAGGAGCGTTTACCCCCGTCGCTCCCACCAGCGCCAGCATCGTCGTCAGCGCTGCCAGCGCAAGCCCGGTCTGGACCATTGCGACATTCCATACCCGACCCTCCACCCACACCAGTGTCTGGTACAGCACCGGTAGCGCGCCCACTACGCTTGCCAGCACACATAGCCGGAGTAGAAGCGCACCGTGAGCGGCGTAGCGGACCCCAGAGAGGATATCGAGCAACGGGCCTGCACCTGCTATGAGTGCCACTGACGCAACGCCAAGCACCACGAGCGAGAACCGAACCGACCGGGCGAGTGACGCCTGGCGGAGCTCGGGGTCGAAGCCATGGTCGACAACGAACGCCGTGGCCACATTCCACAACAGCGTCTGGATGCCCCACCCGACGAGCCACGGAACGATGAAGTACCCCCCTGCCTTGGCGCCGATCATCCTCACCACGAGCACTGGCACGAGAAACGTGAGCGTGCTCGTCGCCAGACTTGCCACGTACTCCCCCGCGACAAATCCGGCCAAGGCACGCCGGCTGGGAAGCTGCGAGCCCGAGCTCGTCTCTCGCCCGTGGCGCGGGATCGCCCGCCAGAACAGATAGACGCTCACCACCCCGACAGCACCACCGCACGAGAGCACCCACGCCAAAAGTATCCCGGTCGATCCTGCAAATACGACCGCCGCGACCAATGACAGCTTCAACAGGGCATACGCGGTGTTCTCAACCGGCAGCCACACGGTGGCCCTGATCGACGCAAGCACTGCATCTTGTAATACGAATACGACCCATAGAGCGACGCCGGTGACGAACAGCACCTCTGGACCGAGTCCTGGCTGGAGGAAGTGACGGGCTAAGCCGAGAGCCAAGAAGCCGCCGGCTAGGACCAGACCTGACAGCACGCTGACCATGTATCCGAAAAGAACAAATCTAAACGTGGCGTACCCAGCGCGCGGTAAGAAGCGTGTATAGACATTCTTGAGATTGAACTGTGCAATCAGTGCCAGCAGGCCCATCGCCGATATGGCTGCAGATGCCTCCCCCAGTGCCTCTGTCGAGTATCGTCGGGAAGCTACTCCCCAGAACAGCAATCCCAGGACCGATGATGCTCCCGACGATACGATGAGCGCAATTGCATGCCGGAGTACCTGCGTCTTACGACGCGGGTGCTCGGCACTCACATCTGTTCCACGCTTGCTGCCGGAGCCCCCGCGTGTAGAGGCGCTAGATGTCCAGCCTCCGTAGGCACGTAGCCATTCAACATGGATATCAGCGCGTAACCATGGCCATATGACCGTGCTTAAATCGCGTCATAAACGCCTTCGTCGCTGAGTCGAACACTTCTGTCGCGCCGGGTATCAAAGAATCATGTAGCTCTATAACGATAGTATTAATCCTAGATATCCAGGCGGGGGAGTCCGCAAATATTTCAATCTCAGCGCCCTCGATATCGACCTTCAATATATCCACTTGGCCGATCCCCTCATCGTCAAGGAGCTCACCAACCGTGCAGCCGTCTACCAGCCTTCCCGAGCAGATTGCCTCAGTCATGCCGGTTGCTCCCCCCTCATAATAATTATCGACCGGACAAGTATAGTAGCTCCAGGATCCCTGGCCACCATCGACCAGGCTCAGCCTCGTGTGCTTTGACCACACAGCTGCTTGGCGTGCCGTCACATTGGGATAGCTACGGATATTCTCGGCGAGAAGACCGAAATTATCCGCGTCAGGTTCGATAGCGAGAATACGTGCCTCAGGAAATCGTTCCGCGAACCATACGGCCGCAACCCCCACATTCGCTCCCAGATCGACGATCGTGCGTGGCTGACCAGGATACGGAAAGTCGTATTCACCGAAAGTCATCACCTCCATGAACACCCGAGGGTCACTTGAGCCCGATCTCAACAAGATTGACCGTCCGCCGGCCGGCAACTCGGCCGTAGTCGTACGCGATCGCCTCAGAATGGCACTTACTGCGAGAAGAGCAGGACCGCGCACAGCCCCAAAGGCACGCGCATGGGCCACCAGACTGTCCTTCAGCTCACCTATCCCCGCGTCACCAGGCGCCCTGCCTGACGAGCTCGGCAGCCGGCCGCTCATTGCACCACGAGCCCCGAATATCCGATCCCGGCAGGATCGAGCCTGTCCAAAGCCGCCACCCGCGTCACCAGGTCGACCTCTTCGCCCCACACAAGGGACGCAGGCAGGCACTCTACTGACATGCACCGAGCATACCTGCCTGGGTGCTCAAATATTATCCCCCCATGTGCGCCAGGCAGCGTTGCGCCTTGTGCAGATCTACACCGGCAAACCATGCAGCGACGTTTGGCCCGCGGGTGCACACATCGTTAGGTCAATCCTCACAACCTCCAGGATGTGCATGTGATATGGCAGACTGATCAGATTCACGAGCAGCCGCCGGCTTCAGTTTCAGGACATTGTTCGGTGCCCCGGGGCCGGAAGCCAGCGATCGCGGGCTCTCGAGCCACCGGCTGCTGCCACGCTCGGATGCACGCCTCGGATGGACAACCCGCGTGGTCGACCGGATGACCGCTGGCACCGCTAGGCCCGGCAAGCCGACCGCCCTCGTGCGCAACACTCTCGCACTCATGGCGTCCACCGGCGCCACATCCGTGACGGGCATCGTATTCTGGGCAGTGGCAACCCGCCTGTTCCCAGTGAGCGCCGTAGGTCGCGCCTCGGCGGAGGTCTCGGCGATGACACTCGTCGGTAACATAGCTCAGCTCAATCTCTCCAGCGCATTCATCCGGTTCCTCCCCCGCGCCGGAGATCGGACACGCTCAGTGGTATTACTGAGCTATACGGGCTGTAGTGCTCTCGCTATTGCTGGCTCAATGCTCTTCCTCAACACATCACTTCATCACGGCATTGTGCCCGATGGCTTCGCGATGCAACTAGTGTTCACTGGTAGCGTGGTGTTCTGGACGATATTCGTTATCCAGGATTCCGCTCTCGTCGCTTTAAGAAGCACAATATGGGTGCCAATCGAGAACACAGCATTTGGTCTGGCCAAGCTAGCTCTACTCCCACTCTTGATCACTGCACCTCTTGCTGAAGGCGTATTCTTTGCCTGGACTATTCCAATGGTGTTTGCAGTAGTAGGAGTAAATATACTTCTCTTCATCACAATTATTCCAAAGTCTGTAGTGCAGATATCACGACCTCTAGCCTGGACTTACTCTACCAAGAAGGCGCTGATTTCCTTCGTGACTGCCGAGTACTTAAGTAGTCTTGTTGGCACGTCAGCTACCTTTATTATGCCACTTGTGATCATCAAGCGCCTTGGAGCTGATGCAGCAGGTTACTTCTATCTTCCTTGGCTAATCAGTGCATCATTCGCAAGTTTGCTATGGAATATTACAGCGCCTCTGATTGTCGCGGTAAGTCATGATGAAACAGCGTTACCTGAGTTGCTGCGTAGGAGTATACGGCTGATGATAATATTAGTAATTCCTAGCTCCTGTGTAGTCATCATTGGCGCTCCATATCTCCTAGGCATGCTGTCCCACAAGTATTCAGCTCAGGGCACTGGCCTCTTGCGCCTTATCGGTGCCAGTTTCCCATTTGTCGCCATCCTCTCGATGGCCATAGCCGCTCTCTGGATACGTACGCGAATCTGGCTCCTCCTCGGGATCAGGACCCTGCGAAGCGTCGGCCTCATCATGATAAGCATTGTCCTCATCGGACCCTTCGGGCTGGAGGGCGTCGGCCTGGCCAACTTGGCCATCTTCGGCGTTCTCGCTGTCGCTGCACTGCCTGGGCTTGTCCACTGGTACCGGCTCAACCAAACGGGACCCGGCCCGGTATCATGAGGCACCAGCACTTCTCGTCGCCTTGTCCCTTCCCGATAAGAGAAGGGCGAAGGGTACGTCGAGTTGGATCCATGGCTCCAATAGGCCGCTACCGAGGGAAAGCCGCTCCGGGATGACCGTGAACTCCGCCAACCGACGCACGCTGGCGGACATCGTGCTCCGCCTGCTCGTTGCCGCTGGGGCGTTGGCAGTGCTGCTGCTAGGGATTCGGGCCGTCGTGAACGGAGCAGGCACTCACGGCCCGGCGGCAGAGGTACGCACGCGCATCCCTGTACCAGCCGGAAATGCAGGCCCTGCCGCAAATGGGTCGGACGTCAGGTTATCGGGCATGCACCTGGTGTTCCATGCGACGTTTCAGGGATCGTCGCTCGACCCTGCGATCTGGACCACTTGCTACCCGTGGGACGACACCCCGGCTGGATGTACCAATTACGGCAATCCGGAATTCCAATGGTTCCTACCCGCTCAGGCGCAAGTGGCCCACGGAGCGCTTCGACTCGTCGCGTCACGCGAACCGACACATGGCTATAGCGCGACAGGCAAGCCTGAGGTGTATGGCTGGCGCTCTGGCATGGTCACGACGTACGGATCGTTCTCGTTCACCTACGGATACGTCCAATTCCGAGCACGTCTGGCGTCCGGTGCAGGTTTCTGGTCGGCTCTGTGGATGCTGCCGGCCAATCTGAGCTGGCCACCGGAAATAGACGTGGCTGAGGTGCTGGGAGGAAA
>JAJZJN010000077.1 GCA_021851165.1 Actinomycetes bacterium | reverse complement strand
GCGCCGGCCGGCCCTGAATCGCTGCCGGCCCTGAAATCCGGTCGCTGTCGTCGATATACCGCGCCTCGCCGTCGTGTATTGGCTAGCATCGCACCAGGATGCAACGGCGTGCCTGGGGGTTAAGCGCCAGTTCCACCCGAAGCCGCCCCCCGGGGCCGTTATCCGCAGCTGGGCCAGGTTCTTCTAGGAGGGGACGTTTCACATGACTGGGGTTGCTCTCGACGGTAGTGCCGCTGGCAGCGCAGGAAGCGAGCCTAGGGGTCTGGCGAATGCCCTGCTGAAGCGCCAGCTCCAGCGATACCCTTCCACCGGACGCCGCTACGCGATGCTCGCGATCGTCGTAGCAACGACGATCGTGCTCTACTACCTGTACTACGTGGAAGGCAGCATCACGCCGCTGATGCTGCCCTACTACCACATGTCGTTCCTCTACTTCTTGTACCTCCTGGTGGTGTCCAACGCCGTCGGGGCGTTCACCGCGTTCATCGGAGGCATCTCAGACCGCATCGGCAGGGCGAACCTTGCCATATACGGGGTGCTCGCGGTCGGCCTCATCCAGCTCGTCGCCGTGCCGAACATACACAGTGAGTTCGGCTTCGCGATCGCCTACGTCGCCATCGGTTTCGTCGAGGGGATCATCCTCGTCGTCACCCCGGCGTTGATCCGGGACTTCTCGCCGCAGATGGGGCGCGCCTCGGCCATGGGCTTCTGGGCCCTCGGCCCGACGCTCGGCAGCCTGGTGGCCAGCCTCGTCGCCGAGCACACACTGCCCCATCTGGCACCCTGGCAGGATCAGTTCATCATCTCCGGCACGGTGTGCATGGTCATGTTCGCCATAGCCTTCGTATGGCTACGCGAGCTGGCCCCCGGCCTGCGAGACCAGCTGATGGTCTCCCTGAAGGAGCGCGCTCTGGTGGAGGCACGTGCCCGGGGCCTCGATGTGGAGGCCGCCATAGCCCACCCGTTGCGTTCCATGATGCGCTTGGACCTCCTGTCGTCGTCGGTCGCCATATCGCTGTTCCTGCTGATCTACTACGCGTCGGTGAGCGTGCTCACCATCTACTGGGTGGTGGTGTTCAACCAGTCGACTGCCAACGCAAACGGGATCAACGTCTGGTATTGGGGCTTCGATGCAGCGATGCTCGTGATAGTCGGTGTGGTATCCGACCGCCTACGCGTCCGCAAGCCCTTCATGCTCATAGGCGCCGTAGGAGCAATCGTGATGACCCTGGTGTTCATAAGCAAGGCGCACGAGCCGACCACCAGCTACTACACCCTGGTCGCGATAGTGAGCGCCCTCGGGATCTTCATAGCCTTCTCCTACACGCCGTGGATGGCCGCTTATACCGAGGCGGTCGAGGCCCACAATCCGGCTTTGTCCGCCACGGGCCTGGCCGTATGGGGATGGGTGCTGCGAATAGTCGTCGCAGCTTCCTTCCTCGTGCTGCCCCATGTGATCACCACAGCCACCACGCTCGTCGACCACCAGAACGCCGCGACCGACCTGAAGACGCTCGAGGCGGCCAGCAGCTACGTGCCGGGCCCTGGCAACGCCTCCCCGCCACCGCTTCCCGCGTCGCTGGCGACCCAGCTGGACCAGATCGGCCCGCCAGGCCAGGCGTTGGCCGACTTCCTCCAGCACCGGCCTCTGCCCGCGTCTCTGGCGCCACAGCTAACCGGTCTGCTGGCCTTCAAGCCCGCAGCCGCCCTCGTCCAGAAGGGCGAAGCCGTGACGCCCGCGATGTACCTGGCAGTGGCAAAGAGCTCCCCCCAGCTGGCAAGTCTCCTGCGCCAAGAAGAGCTGATCATCCCTGCCCAGAAGGCCTCGCCCGACCAGTGGGTCAACTGGTGGTGGGTATGCCTCGCCGGCGAGGCCATCTTCCTGCTCCTCGTGTTCAACATGAAGGGCCGCTGGAGCCCACGCGCTGCTCGGAGGGACTTCGAGGAACGTGAAGCGATGATCGCCACGGAGATGGCCAGGATACATGCCGCTGGCGCTCCTGGACCTGTCGGCACGCCATGAGCACGCGATGCGCCACAGCTAGGACCTGCAGGCGCTGCGTGGGAACGGCCCGGGGGACCCGTTAGCCTCGGGGTCCGAGGCTAACTCGATCACCGTATGCTCCAGGGCGGCTACCCTGGAGCGCCCATGCCCCTACGCACCATGCAAGCACGCGACGATCTCCGCAACGTCGCGATCATCGCACATGTCGACCACGGCAAGACGACGCTTGTCGATGCCATGCTCCGCCAGACGGGCGCATTTCGCGTCGACCAAGTCGTGGCCGACCGGGTACTCGACTCGGGTGACCTCGAGCGCGAGAAGGGCATCACGATCCTGGCGAAGCACACCGTCGTGCACTACCACGGAGTCTCTATAACCATCGTCGACACCCCTGGCCACGCCGATTTCGGCGGTGAGGTCGAACGTGGGCTCACCATGGTCGACGGCGTGCTTCTCCTGGTGGACGCTTCGGAGGGTCCGCTTCCCCAGACCCGGTTCGTGCTTCGCAAGGCACTCGAGGCTCACCTCCCCGTCGTCCTGGTAGTGAACAAGGTCGACCGGCCCGACGCCCGCATCACCGAGGTGGTCCACGACGTCGAAGAGCTCTTCTTGGACCTGGACGCCGACGAGAACCAGATCGGCTTCCCGATCCTCTATGCCTCGGCACGCGCCGGGTGGGCCTCTACCGACCCAGGCACGCTCGGAAGCGACCTCGGGCCCCTTTTCGAGGCCATAGTCGAGTCGATACCGCCGCCCACCTTTGATCCCGAACACCCCCTGCAGGCGCAGGTCACGAACCTCGACGCATCCCCCTACGTCGGCAGACTGGCGATATGCCGGATACATCACGGTCACCTCCGCCGCGGCAGCACCGTCGCCTGGTGCAGGTTGGACGGCACCGTAGATCGGGCCCGAGTCACCGAGCTCTACGGCACCGAGGCGTTGGACCAAGTGCCCATAGAGGATGCCGGGCCCGGGGAGATCGTTGCGGTGGCAGGCATGGCGGAGATAACAGTCGGGGAGACCCTTGCCGACCCCGATGACCCGCGCCCGCTGCCGGTTCTCCGAGTAGACGAGCCAAGCTTGTCCATGACGGTCGGGATCAACACGGCCCCCCTGGCCGGTCGCGATGGCACCAAGCTCACCGCCAGGCTCCTGAAGGGCCGCCTGGACGACGAGCTGGTCGGCAACGTCTCTCTACGCGTCGGCCCGACGGACAGGCCCGACTCCTGGGAGGTCCAGGGCCGCGGTGAGCTCCAGCTCGCGGTGCTCGTGGAGACCATGCGGCGCGAGGGATTCGAGATGACAGTCGGCAAGCCCCAGGTGGTGACCCGGATGATCGACGGGAAGCTCCACGAGCCCATGGAGCGCCTCGCCGTCGACGTGCCCGAGGAGTACCTGGGCGTCGTGACCCAGCTCCTGGCGCTCCGGAAGGGAAAGCTCACCGAGATGGTCAACCACTCTACGGGCTGGGTAAGGATGGACTACAGGGTGCCGGCCCGGGGCCTGGTCGGCTTCCGCACGGAGTTCCTGACCGAGACCAGGGGTACCGGGGTCATACACCATGTCTTCGATGGCTGGGAACCATGGTGCGGCGATCTACGGACCCGCCGCAACGGCTCGATGGTGGCGGACCGTCAAGGGGCCACCACGACCTACGCTCTGATGGCCCTGCAGGAGCGCGGAACCATGCTGGTCGGTCCGGGTACCGAGGTGTACGAAGGGATGATCGTCGGTGAGAACGCCAGGGCCGAGGAGATGGACGTGAACCCGGTCAAGGAGAAGAAGCTCACCAACGTCCGCTCGTCAACCGCAGAGGTTCTCGAGCGCCTTACGCCCCACCTTCATCTGTCGCTCGAGCAGGCTCTGGAGTTCATAGCCGAGGACGAGTGCGTGGAAGTCACTCCTACAGCCGTCCGGCTTCGCAAGGTCGTCCTGGACCGCACCGCTCGCGGCAGGCTCCGGGGCAGGGCTCGCCACGACCGCTCTTAGCAACCGGGGAGATCCGCTATGGCGGGCGCCCGGAAGCCTCTCCACGCTACGACTGGCTGGAGCTCCCCACAGCACGACTAGCGTGGGCAGGTGATCTTCGGCAACAGCCATCGGCTCGGGTGCACTCCGGTGCCGGCCAGAGTAAGAGCCAGACCACAGGAGGCGTTCTGATGGACTTCGCTTACAGCCCCAGGGTGGAGGAGCTGCGCTCGAACCTCCTCGATTTCATGGCAAGCCACGTCTATCCTGCCGAGGCGACCTATGCCGAGCAGATCGCCGCCGCTGGTGATCCCCACGCGCACCCACCCGTGATGGAGGAGTTGAAGGCGGAGGCGAGGAGCCGCGGCCTTTGGAACCTCTTCCTCCCAGACGAGCGCTACGGCGCCGGCCTCACGAACCTCGAGTACGCCCCGCTGGCGGAGATAACCGGCCGCAGCCCCATCGCCCCAGAGGCTCTCAACTGCTCCGCCCCGGACACCGGGAACATGGAGATCCTGGCGGGCTTCGGCACCCCGGACCAGCAGAAGCAGTGGCTCGTGCCGCTGCTCGAGGGCGAGATACGCTCGGGGTTCTCCATGACCGAGCCCGAGGTGGCATCCTCCGATGCAACCAACATCTGCGGCCGCATAGAGCGTGACGGGGACTCCTATGTAGTCACCGGACACAAATGGTGGACCACCGGAGCGATGTCCAAGCGCTGCAAGCTTCTCATCTTCATGGGGATAACCGATCCCGACGCAGACCCTTACCACCGCCAGAGCATGATCCTTGTCCCGGCCGATGCCCCAGGAGTCCGGCTGGTGCGGGGCCTTCCGATCTTCGGCTACGACGGCGGCGGCGGCGACGGGGAGGTGGAGTTCGACCACGTACGCGTGCCTGCATCCAACCTCCTCGGCAACGAGGGTGACGGCTTCGCAATCGCCCAGGCCCGCCTGGGTCCGGGGCGCATCCATCACTGCATGCGCGCAGTGGGCATGGCCGAACGCGCCTTCGACCTCATGTGCAAGCGAGCGCACGAGCGCTCCGCGTTCGGCAAGACCCTGGCGGAACAAGGCGTAGTCCAGGACTGGGTGGCCGAAGCCCGCCTTGCCATCGAGCAGGCCCGCCTGCTCACCTTGAAGACGGCGTGGCTGATGGACACCGTCGGCAACAAGGGGGCCCGCATAGAGATATCAGCCATCAAGGTTGTCGCGCCCCGCCTGGCCACCACTGTGCTCGACCGGGCCATCCAGATCCACGGGGCCGCCGGCGTGAGCGCCGATTTCCCGCTCGCCTTCATGTACGCCCATGCGCGGACGCTCCACATCGCCGATGGCCCCGACGAAGTCCACAAGATGTCCATAGCCCGCCGCGAGCTGTATCGCTACCGTCCAGGCTGAGCACCGCCGGCACTAGCGGCTCGCTCCGGCACGAGACGCCGGATCCGTGCCACACGAACGGCGTCGGCCAGCAGAGGTACCGCTTCCCGCCAGTCGGCTACGAGGGTGACATCGGCCCACTGCCTGACGGGAGCCTCGGGATCGCTGTTGATCGCCACCACCGTGCCCGCTGAGCGCACTCCGACCATGTGGTTGAACTTTCCCGACAGCCCCAGTGCCACGTAGAGCCTCGGGGCAAGGCTGTGCCCCGTAAGCCCGACTTGGCGTGCCCTTGGCAGCCAGGACTTGTCCGTTACCTTCCGACTTGCTGCCAGCTCGGCACCGAGCGCCTCCACGAGAGGTTCGAGCCGGGTGTAGTCGCCGGCGTCGACTCCTGCGCCTAGCGCCACCACCGTGCTTGCTGCCAGGAGCCTCGATACCTCCTCATCACGGGTGACCTCCAGGACACGAACCCGGCCCCGTGGCTCCACTGGCACTGTGTCAACTGGCACTGTGTCAACTGGCACTGTGTCAAGTGGCACTGTGTCAACTGGCACTGTGTCAACTGGCACTGGCGCCACGTCCACGGGCACCTGATCTGAGCGGATGGCGCCTCGCGCCTCCGCCTGGACGGCCCTGGAGACGGCGCCCGGGCGAACAGTGGCGAGCTGGATCTGCGAGGTGAACGTTATGGCCGCCACCAGACAGCCCCCGAATGCCGGCTTCCAGCAGACGAGGCGATCCCCTTCCACATCGAGCTCGACGGCATCGCCGACGAGGCCCGCCTGGAGAGCGGCCGCGACGCGTGATGCCACCTCGCGTCCCCACAGGGTCCCGGGTGCAAGCACCGCCCACGGAGCACGCCTATGACACATGCCTGTGACTGCTGCCGCCACATCTTCCTCTACGAGCGCTCCGGAAACCACCACCACGCGATCTGCCCCCCGGGCTGCCTGCTCGCCCGCGAGAGAGGGATCCGTGCCGACGACGACCACGCTGCCACCTACGCGCCCTGCCAGGCGTGAAGCCTCGCTCAACAGCTCCAATCCCGCCTGCGCGCTACCAGGCTCCGCCAAGACCATGAGCTCGGGCCCACCTGGCACAGCCTGGCGTCTATGGGGCACAGCGGGATTGGACCCGGAGATCCCATCCACGGGATCTGCCAGTGCATCCCAATCGCACAGCAGGTCGACCAGTCTCTCCACCTGTGTCTCCACCGGCCCATCTAGCACTACGTGGCGCCTGGGGACCTCTACCAGCCTCGTGGCCCCGACTGCCGTGGGGCTGCCGGCAGCCCCCCATGGCCCTCTACCGAGATCAGCAGCCCCGACCCGCCGTATCGCCTGATCGGGCAAGGTCGCATAGTGCTCAGGCTCTACCTTGGCCGGGCTGCACAGCCGCTCGGCAACCGACAGCACAGCGGGGAGGGAAACCTCTGCGACACGGGATCCCTCATCGAGCTCGCAACGCACCAGCGCCACCTCGCCGTTGAGCTCGAGCTCCCGGACTCCTCCAGCGAATGGGAGACCCAGCAGCTCTGCCAGCTCGGGTCCCACCTGGCCGGTGTCGGCATCCACGGAGTTCCGGCCCGCGAGCACCAGGTCGAACGGGCCTTCGGCCTCCAGCCCTGCCGCCAGTGCTCTGGCAGTCGCCAGAGTGTCCGATCCTGCAAAGGCAGGATCGCACAGATGGACTCCCCTCACCGCGCCCGTGGCGCAAGGGTCGCCCTGCCAGTGTGCATACGGGGTGGGCGGTCCACCTACACGCCGGGCCCAGGCCAGTGCCTCACGCACAGCCGAGTCCGCAGCAGGCGGGCCCAGCGTGAAAACCACGACGTGCCCCCCGTGCTCACGCGCGAGCTCGATTCCCTTGGCAACAGCGCGCCTGCAATAAGCGTTCAGCTCCAAATCGAGTCCCTCACGCCGGAGCCGACCAGTTGGCAGCAGCTCGAGAGTCTCGGCTTGCGGCACCTGCTTTACCAGAACGGCTATACGCATTCCCATGCCAGGCTCCACTCGTCTCAGTCCTCCAACCGGTCCTCACGCAGCCGGTGCTCACGCCCACCACTTCGTCAACTGTTACCAGCCCGCCCTTTATCCGCTCTGCCCGCCCACCGGGCCCGCCCGGACGGCGGGACGTAAAAGTATCACCAGCCTTGCACTCATTGATCTCTGCTGCTGAAGGTGAAACGCTGGTCACTCTGGATATTCAGACAACCACCCACAGGGAGGCCGACTGTGAAGTATCTGGTTCAGTGGAAAGCACACCAGCATCATTCGTCCGAGCACTTCGAGAACGACACCCAGCGGATGAACGCTGTTCTCGACAAGTGGATACCGCCAGAAGGCCTCGTCATTCACCATTTTCTCGCTCGCGTGGACGGCCAAGGCGGCATCGCCATAGTCGAGGTGCCCGCGAGCGACGACGGGAGCCTGCTCGCAGAGGCTCCGTCGGTGTTCGCCCCATGGTTCAGCTACGAGATAATACCGATGATGGACATACCTGTAGCGATCGAGTCCGCCACGCACGGTCGCGAGCTGCGCCACCGGGCCGGCTGACGTGCGACTTGTCGCCACAGTTGCCATCGCCATTCTGGCTGCTGCTTCGGGGGGGGCTACTCTCGCTTCGTGCTCTGGCTCCTCGCCACGACCCGTAGGGACCGCTGACGTCGCGTTCGCGGGTTCTCTCCTCAAGGTCGATGACCAATATGTGGGTCCGGCATTCGGAAGGTCGACCGGCCTCCACTACACCGGACGTGGTGGAGGCTCCTTCGGACTGGCCAACGAGATCACCGCCGGGGAGATAAGGCCGGGCGTGTTCGAGAGCGTTGGCTCCGCACCAATTGCACCGCTCGAGCCGCGATTCACCCGGTATTACGTCCAGTTCGCCTCCAGCCCGATTGTCATCGCCTATAACCCTCATTCGCGTTATGCCGGGTTGTTCGCAGCCGTGGCGGGACACCGGGCACCGCTAAGCCGTGTGTTCACAGCCATGGCAGAGCCAGGCTTCAGGCTCGGACGGACCAATCCCGCCACCGATCCCCAGGGCCAGGCATTCGTGATGATGATCGAGCTCGCCCAGCGATATCTCGGCCTGCCTGCCGGCATCGTACCGGCGATCCTCGGCGCAGGCGCAGCGGCGCCAGGAGGCGGGAACCAGGCACAGATCTTCTCCGAGACATCCCTGGACGCCCATCTCGAAGCCGGGCAGCTCGACGCCGCAAGTGCTTTCAAATCCCAGGCGATCCAGTACCACCTTCCCTACGTCGCCCTTCCGGCCGCCATCGACATGGGAGATCCGTCGTTTGCGGCTGCGTATGCAGCAGTGAGCATCGAGGTTCCCGGAGCGCTCGGCCCCGACGGGCGACAGTCCACCACCACGGTGCGCGGATCGCCGCTCGTCATCGACATCACTACCATCCGCGAACCAGGCGAGACTCCCTCGGACGCCAAGGCAGCAGCGGCCTTCGTCGCTTTCGTCCTGTCAACCTCGGGCCGAGCGCTGTACGCAAGAGCCGGCCTGCACCTGCTGCCCGAGCGCCTGTACGGCAACAGCACTGCCGTGCCACGCCAGATCGAGGCAGGACTACGATCCACGGGGTGAGCGCCGGGACCCCAGAGGCGAGCACAGCCGCGCCTGGCTCCGGCGCACGGCTGCCGGCACGGCTGTCAGCCCTCGCAGCACTCGGAGCCGCCGTGGTGATCTGGCTCGCGCTGCTCGGCCCCCTCGGCGCACTGCTGGACCACCTGTCGTTCGGCGGGATCCGCCACGCCCTCAATACCCCTCAGGCGCTCCAACCACTGGTGATCTCACTCGAAGCGAGCACCATAGCCCTGGTGGTGCTGGTGACCGCTGGTACGCCGCTTGCTTGGATGATGGCGCGGCGGCGGCTTCCGGCACCCAGGCTCTTCGAAGCCGGCGTGATACTGCCGCTGCTCATGCCTCCCCTTGTAATCGGCCTCCTGCTCGTTTTCATGGCCGGGCCCGCCACGCCGGTCGGCGGGCTTCTGGCCAGAGTGCACCTGAGTGCCTCGAATACCTTCTTTGCCTTGGTTCTGGCCGAGGTCTACGAGGCCGCCCCGTACTACGTCCTGGGCGCCGAAGCAGCGTTCGCTGGGGTGGACCACCACCTGGAGCAGAATGCCGCTCTGCTCGGAGACTCGTTCGCCCGTTCCTTCAGACGAATCACGCTGCCGCTGGCCGCGCCGGGGCTTGCTGTCGCATTGGCCACCGGCTGGGCCCGAGCCATGGGAGCCTTCGGAGCGGTGCTCATAATCGCCTACCACCCTTACGGCCTGCCCATGCAGATATGGACCACGCTCCAGGAAAGCGGCCTGGCCAGGGCCTTGCCCTTCGCTCTGCTGCTATTGGTGGTCGCCCTCCCGCTTCCGGTTCTCGCCTACTTGTGGAGCGCACGGAGCAGGACCTCACCGGCGGCCCGTTGAGACCACGCCAGATCCAACCCGGAGCTCTGGAGGTCGATCTCGCCGTCCAGCGAAGACCGTTTCGAGTGGAGATGGCCTTCGAGGTTCCCCTCGGTGACCGCCTGGCGCTTTTCGGCCCTTCAGGAGCGGGCAAGACTACTGCTCTAGAGGCGATAGCAGGGCTCCTTCCGCTCGATCTCGGGGTCATCCGCCTGGGCAACACCCTCCTGTCATCGGGAGCACCGCGGAGATTCACCATGGGGGCACGCCACCGTGGCATCGGCTTCCTGCGCCAGGACCCGGGCCTGTTCCCCCACCTGAGCGTCGCCGCGAACATAGGCTACGGACTGGCGCCAGGCAGCCCACGATCACGGGCGAAGCAGCTGGCCCGTTCTCTGGACCTGGAGGGGTTGCTCGATGCCCGGCCCGCGGATCTAAGCGGCGGCCAGCGGCAGCGAGTGGCCATGGCCCGGGTCCTGGCAGGCCGCTTCGCCGCGCTGGTCCTCGACGAGCCGTTCAACGGGCTCGACTCGCCCCTCCGGGCGAGCCTGGCCGAGCTGGTGAAGGCCGAGACCGCCGACCGCCACGAACCGGTGGTACTCGTCACCCACGACCTGATCGAGGCCCAGGCGTTCGGTACCAGACTCGGCGTGGTCGACGCCGGCAGGCTGCTGCAGATGGGCGATCCCTTGGACATAGTGTTGCGGCCCGCCTCCAGGCGTGTGGCGGAGCTGGTCGGCTACACCGCCTTCGTGCCGCTGGCGATGACCACCAGCGAGACGAGGGCGGTAGCCCAAGGCGCCTCGGGAGCCACGAGAGACATTCTCGGCGAGGTGGTGGGAGTCCACCCGGCACGGGTGCTCGTGGGAGCCCACCCGGCAGTCGGAGTAGTCATGAGCGGGGTGCTGACCTCCCTACGCGCCGCCGGAGCCCGCAGGGAGGCTCACCTGACACTCGCCGACGGGACGGTCGTGAGCTTCTACCTGGACCACGACAAGTCGCTCGAACCTGGCTCCAGGATGGAGATCACCCTGAGAGACCCACCGTTCCTAAACGCTGATCAGGAGTGAGTCCCGATCAGCCGGTGACTGCGAACGGTCTTCGGTCACCTGGTCCCCTTCACTTCCGGCGGGCATTGTGGTCTCACTACCACCGGTCAAGGTTCGCCGAGTGCGGACCTCCGGTGGTTGCCTTCTGCCTGTCCTTGGTTTCGGTTCCCTCTTGTGTTGTGCATCCTCGGCCAGACCAGCAACCAGGGCTGGTGTGGACCCTCCGACTAGAACATGAGCGGTAGCTCGTTCCTCATTCTCCGATGAGGTTCGAGCGCCCGTGTTCCGTCGCCGGAATCGCTGTCCGAGTCCGCGTCTCCCGATCGCCACCGATGCTGCATGATGGCCGGTGAGAGAATTGGTTGGATGTTGTGCCCTGAGTGGGTCGAG
>JAJZJN010000076.1 GCA_021851165.1 Actinomycetes bacterium | reverse complement strand
CAGCCGCTGGCAACGCTGGCAACGCTGGTCACGTGGTTCGGTTTGATGCCTGGAATGGCCTACGGGCAGGGGATCCTGTTCACATAGCCGTCGAGCGGGCGAGTAGGGCATCGTGGACATTCATGGCCATGGTCAGGAACAACCGCACTGGGGACGAATGGATAGAGGTTGTCGGGGGAAGGCCGGGCCTTCGTTCCGTGCGTTCATTTCCGATCGATAGTGCATTTCCGGCTTCTGCCAAGGGAGCCGGGCGTGCAGGTACGAAGCGGAGGCGACTGCCGGCTCCCTCGCTTGCCGACGCTCCGCAGCTTCCGCTCGCCTGAGTTGCGCAGGTGGGCGTCATCGACCGGAGGGGCTCGCTCGCCCCGAGAGCGATCTGATGGGCGACGACCGCCCCATAGGGATGTTCGACAGCGGATTCGGGGGTCTCACCGTGGCGAGGGCGCTGATCGATCTGGTGCCGAGCGAGCACCTGATCTACCTGGGTGATACAGGCCGGTATCCCTACGGCTCGCGCCCGTTGGAGGAGGTGCGCTCCTTCGCCCTCGAGATAGCCAGGTGGCTGGTCGAGGAGCACGACGTGAAGCTGATCGTCGTCGCATGCAACACTGCGTCGGCGGCCGGGCTCGAGGCGCTACGGGCGAGTCTGCCGGTGCCGGTGGTCGGCGTGATAGACCCAGGGCTCCGAGCAGCTGCAAAAGTGACGGCGAACAGGCGGGTAGGCGTCATAGGCACGGTCGGCACGATCTCGTCGGGTGCCTACCAGCGGGCGGTGGAAGAGATGGACGGAACCACGCCGGGTGCCGCGGGCCAAGGCGAGGACTCGTTCTTCGAGCTTCATCTCGCGGCGTGTCCAGGGTTCGTGGAGTTCGTCGAGCGCGGCGAGACCAGTTCCGACCAGGTAACAGTGCTGGCAGAGCGGTTACTCGCGCCTCTGGGTGAGGCTGGTGTCGACACGCTCCTGCTCGGGTGCACCCACTACCCCTTCCTGGCTCGCACGATCGGTGAGGTCATGGGGCGCGACGTGGTCCTCGTCTCGTCGGCCGACGAGACCGCCTTCGAGGTACGCAGCGTGCTTACCTCGCGAGGGATTGAGCGCTCCACCGGGGGCTCCGGGATGTATCGTTTCTATTCCTCGGGTGATGTCGAATGGTTCCGCAAGGTGGGTACCAGGCTGTTCGGCGAGGAGCTTGGGCAGGTCGGTCAGGTCGACTGGGCTGACAGACGGACGACTTCGAAGGGACATGATACGCCATGAGCATCGAGCAGAGGCCGGAGCCGGTCACGGAGCCCCGGTCCGCTCGGGATCCGAGAGCACTGCGTGCAGACGGGCGGGCGTTCGACGATCTCAGGCAGGTCGCATTTGAACGCGACTTCACGGTCTTTGCTCCCGGGTCGGTCCTGGTGAGCATGGGCCGCACGAGGGTGCTGTGCACGGCCTCGGTAGCGGACAGGGTGCCACCCTGGTTGCGTGGAGGTGGCAAGGGCTGGGTTACCGCCGAGTACTCCCTGCTGCCGGGATCCACGGCGGAGAGGGTCGATCGCGAGGCTGCGAGGGGGCGCCAGTCGGGACGGACCCAGGAGATCCAGCGGCTGATCGGACGTGCGCTGCGGGCGGTCACCGACCTGGTGGCAATGGGGGAGATGCAGGTGACCGTGGACTGCGACGTGCTCCAGGCTGACGGGGGAACGCGCACGGCTTCGATATGCGGGGGGTATGTCGCCCTGCACGATGCCTTCAGCCGGATGGCATCCAAGGGCCTGCTGTCGCGCCACCCGCTTTCCTCGGCCTGCGCGGCCGTCTCCGTGGGGGTTGTAGATGGCGCATGCCTTCTCGATCTGGATTACTCGGAGGATTCCAGGGCAGAGGTGGACATGAACGTGGTGATGGACGGCTCTGGACGGTTCATCGAGGTGCAGGGTACTGCCGAGGGCATGGCCTTCAGCCGTGGGGAGCTAGATGAGATGCTGCGCTTGGCCGAGGCGGGAATAGCCGACCTGATCGCGGCGCAAGGCGAGGTGCTGAGCGCACCGCCGGCTCCACGTTGAATGATCTGCTGTGGATTGGAGCTCTCTATGAGCCGTTTCGCGCACGGTAGTGCTTCGTGGAGGTGTCTGTGAGCATTAGCCTCGTGCTGGCGAGTGCCAACCCGGACAAGGCCCAGGAGATAGCAGCGATCCTGGCAGAGGCCTCAGGCGCCGATTTCGAGGTGATTGGCAGACCTGAATGGGTCGGCGATGTGGAGGAGACCGGGGCAACTCTCGAGGACAACGCTCGCCAGAAGGCAACGGCTCTGTGCGACGCGACCGGAATGGCAGCGGTGGCAGATGACACGGGATTGGAGGTGGATGCTCTCGGCGGCTCCCCCGGCGTGTACTCGGCGCGTTTTGCCGGTGAAGGTGCCAGCTACGCGAGCAACGTGGCTGCCTTGCTCGATGCGCTCCAGAAGGCAGGGGCCACGCACCCCCATGAGCGCGGCGCACGTTTCAAGACGGTGGCGCTCGCTCGTTTCACCGATGGGACGGAGCTGGTGGCTGAGGGGGTGGTCGAGGGTAGCATCGCTCTGGACCCGCGAGGCGAGGGAGGGTTCGGCTACGACCCGGTGTTCGTGCCGAACGAAGGATCGGGGCGAACGTTCGCGGAGATGTCTCCTGCAGAGAAGCACGCATGCTCGCACCGGGGGCGGGCATTCCGCGCGCTCGCTTCCATGCTAGTCGACGTGAGTCGACGTGAGTCGACGTGAGTCGACGTGAGTCGACGTGAGTCGACGTGAAACACGGCTGAGGCGGCGCGCGGCGTGGCGTAGCGAGGCATCCACCAGAAGAACACGGATGCGCGGCTGCGGGCCGACCACTACGATATGCCCCGCGTGTGCGCTTCTGGCGTACCCGCAGCCGCGTGAGGAGGGGATGTGTCCGAAGACGATGAGCTCAAACGGATTATCGGCAAGCCGACTTCCAGGGCAAAGGTCGTGATCGAGCGAGGTCCAGTGGCCAATTTCGCCACTGCTGTCTGTGATGCCAATCCCGTCTATCGCGACGAGTCTGCGGCACGTCGAGCTGGGCTTGACGGAATACCCGTGCCCCCTACGTTCCCGTTCTCGATGGAAACGTGGGGAAAGTTCGTGGAGATCCAGCCCGACGACGCGCCTGAGGGCAACCCGATGGCCGAGGTACTGGGCCCGCTTATGGCCAAAGGCGGGATCATCCTTCATGGCGAGCAGGAGTTCGAGTACCACCGCCCTGTCCATGTGGGTGACGTGCTGATCGGTGAAGGCAGGATCGTGGACGCATACTCGAAGGAGTCGAAGGGCAAGACCATGACGTTCGTGGTTACCGAGACCACCTGGCGCGACAGCGTCACAGGGGAGCCGGCTGTCACCACCCGTTTCAACGTGATACATCGCATCTGAGCCTCGAAGCTGCCTAGCCGGGGCGATCAGGCAGGCCACCCCGACTGGCCGCTCCGACTGGGGAACCCCGACTGGCCGCTCCGACTGAGGAACCCCGACTGAGGAACCCGTCGGATGGTTGCTTGGGCGTCCAACCTGCCCCGAAGGCGCACCGGATGGTAGAACTGCCTGGCGTGAAGACATCCCTGTTGACTGGTGCCCAGTGGGCTGCAGTGCTTCGCATCGGCCTTGGCCTGTGGTGGCTGGAGAGCTTCCGCCACAAGGACCTTGCCGCGTGGACCAAGCGACAGGCCGGGATCAAGTGGGCATCGGGGATCGCCGCCAAGCACCGCTGGGAGGTGGTGCGGAAGGGATTCGCAGCGGTAGTCGCCCCGAGGCCCCGTCTCATGACCTGGGTCGTCCTGGCCAGTGAGCTGGCCCTGGGCATCGGCCTCACGGCAGGCCTGCTCACGCCGGTTGCCTGTGTGGCAAGCATCCTTCTCAACCTGACGTATTTCGTCCTCATGGTGAATGACTGGGCAGAGCAGGGCCAGAACCTGATGATGGTGCTTGCCGCGGTCGTGGTTCTCGGGGCTCATGGGGGCCAGGCTTGGTCTGTCGACCACCTGATCGGCATATTCTGAATTCATCGGCCCTAAGATCAACACGATGCGAAGGGAGGAAGCACGCGACGATGGGTGAAGCGAAGCTGCATTTCGAAGATGTGCTCGAAGGTGACGAGGCCCCAGTGGTGAGCCATACCCTTAGTCGTACCGACCTGGTTCGCTATGCGGGCGCGTCGGGCGACTACAACCCGATGCACCACGATGAGATCATCGCCAAGGCTGCCGGTCAGCCGAGCGTGTTCGGGCATGGCATGTTCTCGATGGGACTGCTCGCGACTGCCGTCACGGATTATGTGGGGATCGACAACCTGACTCGCTACAAAGTGAGATTCTCGAGCCAGACATGGCCTGGTGAGGAGCTCCTAACTCATATCACGGTACGGGCGAAGCGGGTCGAAGGTGATCGTCATCTGGTTGACCTGGACTGCAGCCTCACCAATGCTGGCGGCGAGATCAAGGTGGTAGGGGAGGCCACGGCGGACCTTTCCTCGAAGGCATGAAACCGCTCGAAGGATTCCCGGGCTGCAGGGTTCCCCGTGGCCGAGAGCGCCCATGACGAGGGCTCCGGGGGGCATGGAGGTTAGCGTCCGGACCGGCTCGGAGGGATTGCCATGAGCACATCGAGAGCTCTGATGGCCCTGCTGGCGGTTGTGGTGGTGGCCGCGGGCATGGCGGCGTGCGGGAACGTGACCACGACTACCAGTACGGCAGGCAACACCGACGGTGTGTTCCCGCACAAGATCGTGCTGGGTGGACTTGCATCGCTCACAGGCCCCCTGCCTGCTGACTTCGCGCCCGCGTTCGCCGGAGTGAGGGCATACCTGGACATGGTGAATGCCGAGGGCGGGGTGAACGGGCGCCGTCTGGACTTCGCCTATCCGCTCGACGACCAGTCGAGCCCCACGGTCGACGCGAGCCAGGCCCGCGCTCTGGTGGATCAATATCACGTGTTCGCAGTAGTGGGCGTGGCCACCCCGTCGTTCAGCGGTGCCAGCTTCCTGGCTTCCCACGACGTGCCCACTTTCGGCTACGACGTGAACCCGAACAGCCAGTGGCTGGCGGGTCCGAGCTTGTTCGGCAGCACGGGCTCCTATACCGACTTCACTGCGCCTCAGCTGCAGGCCGTATACCTGGCCGAGAAGCACCATGTGAAGAGCGCTGCAGTCCTCGCCTATGACATATCCGAGTCGCAACAGGGATGCGAAGGCGTGGTCAACGGCTTCCACCGTTATGGGATACCGATCGCCGTGGAGGACATGTCAATCCCCGCGCCAGCGACGAACCTCTACTCAGACGTGGCGAGGATGCGGGCAGCGGGTGTCGGGATGGTGGTCTCGTGCCTAGATGTGGGTGGCAACGTCCTGCTCTCCGACACCATGCACCAGGAAGGCATGAGCGGCGTCACCCAGCTGTGGTTCGACGGTTACGACCAACGTGATCTGGAGCAGTTCCCGGTGGCCATGGACGGCGTGTACTTCTTGCTCCAGCAGGTGCCCTTCGAGGTGGCCAAGCTCGACCCGGGCGTCTACCCGGGGATGGATGAGTTCGTGTCCATGCTCCAGCGCTACGAGCCAGGCTCGTTGCCATCCGTGGCCGCCCTTGCCGGCTGGACGAGCGCTGCGCTGTTCGTGAAGGGGCTCCGGCTCATAGGGCATGACGTGACCCGGACTCGGCTGGTCGCGGCTTTGAACCGGATCACCGACTTCACTGCTGACGGTGTCATGCCGCCGGTGGACTGGCGGACGGGACACGACCGGGTGAACGGACCGACGAACTGCTCGGCGTTCGTCCAAGTCCAAGGTGATCGCTTCGTTCCCGTATACGGAACGCCACCCAGCGTGCTGAGCTGCTTCCCCGTGCCGCCACCGGCCAAGGGCCCCATAGCGCGAGTCGTTCCATTGCCAGCTGGAGTCCCACCGCTTGGCACCCGCGGATCCTCTCAAGCCGGGGAGCCAACTACCACCAAGTCCGCGACGGCCAGGCCCTCCGATGCCAGGGCAGTCTCAGGAGCGTGAGCCAACTAGTCACCTATGCACTACCCGGCATCCCGTACGGGTGCGTGTTCGCCCTGATGGCCGTAGGCCTGGTTCTCACCTACAAGGCCTCAGGGGTGTTCAACCTGGCCTTTGGGGCACAGGCCTATCTATCGGCGATGGTGTTCTACGTGGCTGTCCATGCCGGCTGGCCAAAATGGGCAGCATTCGTGGTAGCAGTGGTCGTCCTGGGGCCGCTGGTCGGGCTTGTGCTGGACAGGCTGCTATTTCGCTTCACGCGTACCGCTCCGCCTCTGGTGAGGCTGGTGCCGGCGCTCGGCCTGCTGATAGCCATCCCGAGCATCACCCAGATGATCTTCGGCATCGAGCCGAAGCTGGGTCCGCCTGCGGTGTTCTTGAATCCGAACATGATCTACTTCAGGTTTGCCGGTTTCCCCGTCGACGGTAACGAGATTGCCACGACGGTTGCCACCGTGGTGGTGGTTGGCGGTCTGGCACTGCTGTTCAGGTCGAGCGGGCTTGGCTTGCGGATGCGGGCAGTCGTGGAGAGTCCCAGGATGACGGAGCTTGCAGGGATCGACGCGGACCGCGTGGGTGCGTTCGCGTGGATACTGTCGAGCTTCTTTGCCGGCCTGGCCGGAGTGCTGCTTGCGCCCCTCTACGCTCAGCTGAGCGCGTCCAACTTCACGGACCTTCTCGTTGCTGCGATAGCCGCCGCGGCTATAGGAGGCTTCTCCAGCCTGTCGCTGACGCTCGCTGGCGGCATCGGCCTCGGCTTGGCTCAAGAGATACTGAGTGGCTATCTTCCGTCGGGGACGATCCTGTCGTCTGGACTGCGGCCCGCGCTGCCGTTCATCGTGCTCGCGGTTCTCCTGGTCGTCGTGCCGCGTTTCCGTCTGGGTGGGGAGGTCTCCGATCCGCTCGCCGCCTGTGATCCTCCAGCGCCATCTCTCGATCCGCCCCCGCGCATCGCTGTGGTGAGCCGCGGAGCCCGGATCTTCGCGATAGCGGTGGCTGGAGCGCTCGTCGGCTCGGCTCTGTCGTGGGTTTCTGGGAACTGGCTGTTCACGATAACCCAGGGGCTCGTATTTGCCGTGATCTTCCTGTCCATAACGCTGCTCACCGGGATGAGCGGTCAGATATCGCTTTGCCAGGCAACGTTCGCCGGGGTAGGCGCGTTCGCCGCCGGCCAGCTTGCATCCCACTTCGGCATGTCCGTGCTGGGCGGGATGGTTATAGGCGGCCTACTCGCTTCGGCGGTGGGCATCCTCGTGGCCTACCCGGCGAGGCGGCTCGGGGGTATTGCGCTGGGTCTGGTTACGCTGGCTTTCGCCCTGCTCATGGACAATGTGATCTTCCCGTACTCGTGGGCGGGCAATGGTGCCTCTGGCCTGGTCGTGCCCAGGCCTCGGCTTGGGCCTATCAGCTTCGGCGGGGGGGGAGCGTTCTTCTGGCTCGCGCTGTTCGTGCTGGGCGTAGCGGGCGGTGCAGTATGGCTTATCCGGTCCGGTACCACCGGACAGGAGCTTGCCGCGATGCGGGGATCGGAGGTCGCGGCAGCCACTATCGGGATTGACGTCCGTCGCCTGAGGGTAGTCGCGTTCGCCTTGTCGGCCGCGATCGCGGGCGTGGGTGGCGCGCTGTACGGCTCATTGCAGCAGACGGTGTCGCCGAACGACTTCGCGTACGAGCTTTCTCTGGTGTTCGTGGTAGTCGTGGCCACGGTGGGCGTGAGGACGGTATCGGGCGCCATAGAAGCCGGCCTCGCGTTCACGGTTCTCCAGCAGATCATCACCAGCCTCCCAACCCGATACGGATCGTTGCTCGCAGTCGTGTTCGGTCTGGCAGCTCTCAGCTACGTACGCCATCCGGAGGGCGTCGTCGCCTATGGCAAGCGGGTGGTGCTGGACATGGCCGAGAAGCTGGTGGTTGCTCTCGAGCGGGGTGGGAGCAGTCATGGAAGTGCGACAGGCTCGGGCCGTGACGATGGGACGGCCACGGGCACTATGGAACCAGACCTGGCGGTCGGACCTTGAGCGTCATCGAGCCTGCGACGGTGCAGGCCCCGACTCTGCTCGAGGCGCGGGGGATATCCAAGCACTTCGGCGGGATTGTCGCGCTCACCGAGATCAGCCTGGGGGTATCCCAGGGCGAGGCAATGGCCCTCGTAGGGCCGAATGGCGCAGGAAAGACCACTCTGTTCAATTGCCTCCTCGGCCTGCTCAGGCCTGACACAGGATCGGTGCTGTTCCGCGGTGAACGGATCGACCGCCTGCCGACCTTCCGCCGTGGACGGCTGGGGATAGGGAGAACCTTCCAGCGCCTGGAGCTTTTCACCGGCATGACACCACGCCAGCACATGCTCGTCACTGAGCGGGTGCATCGTGGCGATGGCAGGCTGTGGAAGGACCTGCTCGGTATGGGACGTCCAAGGCCCGAGGAGCGCGCCAAGGTGGCTGAGGTGCTGGATCTTGTCGGGCTGGCCGATGTGGCCGACGTTCCCGTGGAGGCACTGAGCCTCGGACATGGCCGCTTGGTCGAGCTTGGCCGCGCATTGTCGGGCGAACCGTGCGTTCTCATGCTCGACGAGCCCTCGTCGGGCCTGGATGACGCCGAGACGCGGCTGCTGGTGGATGTACTGAACAGGGTCCGCTCTGAGCGCGGAACGGCTATCGTCCTTGTCGAGCACGACCTGGCGATGGTAGCCAAGGTGGTGGACCGGCTCGTCGTTTTGGATCTGGGTCGTCTGATCGCCGATGGACCGGTTGAGCAGACCCTTGCCGAGCCCGCTGTCCGTAGCGCTTACCTGGGTCTGTCATGAATGCGTCGCGTGCACAGGCCGGCCCGGAGCTGGCGGGCTTGCTCGTATTGGAGCATGTCTCTGCTGTTTACGGGCCGTACAGGGCTCTGTTCGACGTGTCGTTCACGGTGCCGGCCGGATCCGCGGTGGCGCTCGTCGGCTCCAACGGAGCAGGGAAGTCGACGGTAGCGAGGGTCGTATCGGGATTGGTGAAGGCCAGTGGCGGCAGGGTTCTGTTCGCGGGCAGGGACATCACCCGCTGGCCTGCATGGCGTGTAGCGCGTGCGGGTTTGTCGCACGCACCGGAGGGAAGATCGGTGTTCGCCACGCTGTCGGTCGAGGAGAACCTCGTGCTGACCTTCCGCCAGGCTGTCGGCCGTCGCGGCGTCGCCGATGCGCTGGAACGAGCGTATCAGGCGTTCCCGCGCCTTCAAGAGCGCCATAAGCAGCTTGCAGGCACCTTGTCGGGAGGGGAGCAGAGGATGCTGTCGCTCGCCAAGGTGTTGGCGGTTCCCCAGAAGCTCCTGGTGGTAGACGAGCTGTCACTCGGCCTTGCCCCGGTGGTGGTGGACGAGGTGTTCGGTGCGTTGCAGGCGATACGGGCCAACGGAACGGCTCTGCTCGTGGTCGAGCAGCACATGGACCGGGTGCTGGCCCTCGCTGACAGGGTGGTCGTGTTGAGCAAGGGGCGGGTGGTGTACACCGGATCGCCCGAGGGTGCAGCCGCCCTTGCGACCACGCTCGTGCCACCAGCGGGAGATGATGGTACGAGCCGCGGTGGACCGGGTGCCGATGCCGGCGATGCGGGTGAGCTCGGAAGCTCCGGACTCGGCGAGGTCAGCAGCCCCTCGGTGTGACGTTTGCCTTGCCTTGGGTGCTCTCGAAGAGTTGCAAGAGGCTGCATATGGTGTCCTTCGCGACGACCCAGGTGCCGTTGGCGAAGACCGCGTAGCCAGTGGAGGCACTCGGCAGGATCGGTTGGCCGTTGGTGCCGAGGATGTCGTAGGTGACCTCGGCGCATGGCGATGGCATGGCGCTCTGCTGGCATCCTGCAGCCGGCAGGATCTTGACATTGATCACCTTCGCGCCTGCGGCAGTGCTTGCGAGCGAGGAAGAGACTGCCTGGGTGATTGCCTGGCGCAGGGTTTCCCCATCCTGTATCACGGCGAGCTTGGGGGCAACCGACTTGTCGGCCATATCGAAAAGTGTCGTGTAGGCATGCTCCACCTCGCCGGGGGCAAGTGTGGGGTTGACCTTGGCCTGGGAGCGTGCCGGTGCCTTCGCGGCCTCCTTCGATGGTGGAGCCGTGCTGGAGCAGGCCGTCAGCGCGAGGGCCAGCGCCAGTCCCACTACGGCGGCAGGCAGGCGATTCGTACGTCTCATGGGCCTAATCAAAAGAAGCTGAACTTCGGCAAGCCGGAGGGGTGCTCGGCAAAGAGCCGGCTCTTTGCCGCGGCCAGCTCCTGGGGCGTCCAGCGGCTGTCACGCTTGAGCTCCCCGACGGGATGGAACCCGCCCATGGCATACACGTCTCCCCCGAAGACCACGAAGATCTGTCCGTTCACGTCCGCAGCCTCGTCGGAGGCCAGGAACGCCACCAGCGGTGCGACGTTGCCGGGGGCGTAGGCATCGAACTTGCCCTCGTCGGCTGCGGCCATCTCGCCGAATAGGTTCTCGGTCATACGAGTGCGCGCCCGGGGTGCGATGGCGTTGACGGTGACCCCATATCGCTCGAGCTCACGGCCCAGCACCCATGTGAGTGATGCTATGCCTGCCTTGGCAGCTGAATAGTTGGCCTGCCCGGGGTTGCCATAGAGTCCTGCCTCGGAGGATGTGTTGATGATCCTCCCGGTAGTCGCCTCGCCGGCCTTGGAACGGTTGCGCCAGTACACCGCAGCGTGGTGGGCAGGAGCGAAATGGCCCTTCAGGTGGACCCGTATCACATCGTCCCAATCCGACTCGTCCATATTAAAGCTCATCTTGTCCCGTAGTATTCCGGCGTTGTTGACGAGGATGTCGAGTTTCCCCCAAGTCTGCACCGCCTGGTCGATCAGGCGTGCCGCGCCGCTCCACGAGCTCACGTCGTCCGCGTTGATCGCAGCCTCGCCACCGGCCGCTGCGATGTCGTCCACCGTCTGCTCGGCGGGGTGCTTGTCGTCACCCGAGCCCTCGAGCGATGCTCCGACATCGTTGACAATCACACGTGCGCCCTCGGAGGCGAGCAACAGGGCCTCTTCGCGCCCTATGCCTCGTCCAGCACCCGTGACGATTGCTACCTTGCCGTCGAGCATTCCCATCGAAACCTCCTGAACCGTAGAGAGCCCTCAACTCTGGAGAGCCTGGCGCCGACCCACACCTGCGGCATGAGCCCTGTCGAACGATAGCCCGCTCGGGTCACCATGTGCCTTCCGCATGCCGAAACGCTGGTTGCGAGCGGGGTGCTTGGCTAGTGTGGGTGGCGCTCCAGCCAGGTCGTGGCCGTGAGCCCGGTTGCCAGGGAGGTCGCAAGTGACATCCGTGCGGTTCGATCTACCAACCCCCGACGAGCTCACCCAGGTG
>JAJZJN010000075.1 GCA_021851165.1 Actinomycetes bacterium | reverse complement strand
CGTTTACAATCACTACAAGCGCGTTCAAGCAGGTCCCAACCAGGCAAGCGACGTTGAGTTGGCCAAATCCAACATTCTTCTGCTCGGCCCCACAGGGTGCGGTAAGACGCTGCTCGCACAGACCCTTGCGCGCATGCTCAATGTACCCTTTGCGATTGCTGATGCCACAGCGCTGACCGAGGCCGGCTACGTGGGGGAGGACGTAGAGAACATCCTGCTCAAGCTGATTCAGGCTGCCGATTACGACGTGAAGCGGGCAGAGACGGGGATCATCTACATAGACGAGATCGACAAGGTAGCGAGGAAGAGCGAGAACCCCTCCATCACCCGGGACGTATCCGGTGAGGGTGTCCAACAGGCTCTGCTCAAGATTCTCGAGGGAACGACGGCATCCGTGCCCCCCCAGGGAGGACGCAAGCATCCGCATCAGGAGTTCATCCAGATCGATACGACGAATATCCTGTTTGTGTGTGGCGGTGCTTTCGCCGGTCTGGACAGGATCGTGGAGAGCCGGATCGGTCGCAAGGGGATTGGCTTCAGGGCGGACGTGCGCCGTGATCCCGAGATCCATGACGACGAGGTGCTCCGGCGGGTGCTGCCGGAGGATCTGATGAAGTTCGGGCTGATCCCAGAGTTCATCGGCCGCTTGCCTGTCGTCGGTGCGGTGTCGAGCCTGGACCGGGAAGCTCTTGTCCAGATTCTCGTCGAGCCGAAGAATGCCCTGGTCAAGCAGTACAAGAAGGTATTCGAGCTGGATGGGGTCGAGCTCGAGATCACAGATGATGCACTGGATGCTGTAGCCGAGCAGGCGCTACTCAGGGGTACCGGCGCCCGAGGCTTGCGGGCGATTCTAGAAGAGGTGCTTCTAGATGTCATGTACGACTTGCCGAGCCGTAGCGACGTAGGCCGGTGTGTCGTGGACCGGGCCGTCGTGCTGGACAGGGTCCACCCGACTCTGGTTCCTCACGGGACAGGGGTCGTTAAATCCTCACGGACACGCCGAGCGGCATCCTGAGCCAGGTAGCCATCCCGATGGATTCGTGAACGGGGCCGGGCAGGTTCCGACTGGAGGTGTGTCGGACATGTCCTCACGAGATGACCTGGTCAGCTGGCTCGATTCCCACACGAACTGGGAATCGGCCGTACCTGGCCCGTCGGCGATCCCGACGCTGGAACGCATAGGGTCGCTCTGCAGGATCCTCGGGGACCCACAGCTGGCGTTTCGGGTGATACACCTGACCGGCACGAACGGCAAGGGTTCGACTCTCAAGATAATTGCTGAGCTCCTCGGCGCCTACGGGCTCAGCGTCGGTACGTACACCAGCCCCGATCTCGGCCGAGTGAACGAGCGCATAGCCAGGGCAGGCGATCCGATAAGCGACGAGGACCTGGCCGAGCAGCTGTCCGCTCTGGCGGGCATCGAGCCAATGCTCGATGCCAGGCCGACGCGATTCGAGCTGCTCACGGCCGCGGCGTTCCGATGGTTCGCGGACATAGCGGTCGACGTGGCCGTGGTGGAGGTAGGTGTCGGTGGGCGGTGGGATGCGACGAACGTCGTGCAGCCGGAAGTCGCAGCGATAACTAACGTCAGCTATGACCACGTGGAGATACTGGGTCCTGAGCTTACGGACATAGCCAGGGAGAAGGCCGGTATCATAAAGCGAGCCAGTCATGTCGTTGTGGGCGAGACCAGGCCTGAGCTGGTGGACATCTTCCGTGACGTCGCAAGGCGTCAAGGGGCGGCTGGAATATGGGTAAGGGGGGCAGACTTTGCCTGTGACTCCAACCGCGTAGCGGTGGGAGGCCGGCTGGTCGACCTGAGGACACCAGGGGAGGTTTACAAGGAGATCTTCCTCTCCATGCGTGGTGCACACCAAGGTGACAATGCAGCATGCGCGCTTGCATGTGTGGAGGCATTCTTCGGACGTCCCGTACCGCACGATATGGTGGTCTCGACGTTAGGTGCAATAGAGATGCCAGGTCGCTTGGAGGTGGTCGGCCACGAGCCCCTGGTGCTGCTCGACGGGGCCCATAACGTTGCCGGCATGGAGACCCTTGCCACTTCGCTCGAAGAGGAGGTCAGTGTCGACGGCACGACAGTTCTTGTCGTTGGCATGCTCGGCGGCCGTGATCCGATCGCGATGTTGCGGCCGCTTGGCACTGGGAGCGTTCGCAGCGTGGTGGCCTGTACAGCGCCTTCCCCACGCGCGCAGCCCGCAGAGAAGATAGCGGCAGCCGCGACTTCCCTGGGGTTCGACGTGACGGTGGCCGGTGACGTGGGTGAGGCACTTGACCGGGCAGTGAGCATCGCCGGGCCGGACGGCATGGTGGTGGTAGCGGGGTCACTGTATGTAGTGGCAGAGGCCCGAACGGTGCTGGTGCCCTGAGTGATGTGCTCCTGAGGCGGACGTCGCCTCCCGGAGCAGTGTTCATGTAGGCGGCCGAGTGCGAGTAACGTGCGTCGACTATGAACAGAACCCTGGTTATATGCAAGCCGGATGCCGTCGAGCGCGGCCTGGTCGGTGAGATCCTGGGGCGTTTCGAGCGGAAGGGCTTACGTCTTGTTGCCGCGGAACTGCGCCTCATCGATGAGCAGCTCGCTGGTAGGCACTACGAGGAGCATGCAGGCAAGCCGTTCTACGGTGAGCTGGTTACCTTCATCACGCGGTCTCCCTCGCTGCTACTCGTGGTGGAGGGACCACCCGATACCTGGCAGATGGTGCGGACCATGATGGGCGCCACGAATCCGGCAGACGCGCCACCGGGAACGATCCGGGGCGATCTTGGCAACACGCTCTCGGAGAACCTGGTCCACGGCTCGGATTCGGCGGAATCTGCCGCACGGGAGATAGGGATCTTCTTCCCCGCCCTGGTTGCCGGCGGGCACTGAGGCACTCGGGATCGCCAGCGCTCGAGTACAGTACCGAGGCACGCGGGATCGTGGGAACGTGACGCATGGCCGCCGGGGGGCGGGGTTGTGCAGGGACCGGTTGTCACCTAGCCTTGAGGTGCCCTCAGCATCCGAACCAGCGCTCACCTATAAGCTCAAGCAAAACTATCATGGAGGGATTCTCCGATGGCGGATAGCCGTTTTTTCCTTCTGGGTCGCGACATGGCCGTCGACCTGGGCACTGCAAACACCCTGGTATACGTGCGAGGGCGTGGGATCATCCTGAATGAGCCTTCGGTGGTGGCGGTGAACGTGAAAGACGGTCGCCCCCTTGCCGTCGGTGCCGAAGCCAAACGGATGATCGGCCGCACTCCGAGCCACATCCAGGCGATCCGTCCTCTCAAGGACGGGGTGATAGCCGACTTCGAGATTTGCGAGAAGATGCTCAGGTACTTCATCCAGCGGGTTCACCAGCGTCGTTTCGCGAAGCCCCGCATGGTGATATGCGTGCCATCGGGCATCACGGGTGTCGAGCAGCGTGCAGTGATGGAGGCAGCCGAGTATGCGGGCGCTCGCAAGGCATACATCATCGAGGAGCCGATGGCTGCTGCCATCGGCGCAGGGATGCCGGTCCATGAGCCGACCGGCAACATGGTCGTCGACATCGGCGGTGGCACTACGGAGGTAGCCGTCATATCACTCGGCGGCATTGTTACCAGCCAGTCGGTACGCATAGGGGGAGACGAGCTGGACGAAGCGATCATCTCCTATATCAAGAAGGAGTACAGCCTTGCCCTGGGCGAGCGCACCTCCGAGGAGATCAAGATCGCCTTGGGGTCGGCTTACCCCCTGGCAGAGGAACTGCATGCAGAGATCAGAGGAAGGGATCTGGTCTCCGGCCTCCCGAAGACAGTGGTCGTCTCCACCGAGGAGATCCGTCGGGCCATAGAGGAGCCCGTCTCGGCCATAGTCGATGCTGTCAAGGTCACTCTGGACAAGACGCCACCCGAGCTTGCTGCCGACATCATGGAGCAGGGCATAGTCCTAACCGGCGGTGGCGCGCTGTTACATGGGCTCGATGCCCGCCTCCAAGACGAGACCGGTATGCCCATCATCGTTGCACGCGACCCCCTGAACTGTGTGGCAATAGGAAGCGGGCAGTGCCTGGAGGAGTTCGAAGCGCTCAAGCAGGTGCTGATCACCTCTTCTACGGGATGACGCGACATCGTCCCGGTGGCCATCAGCCAGCTCCCGCCTTCATGAGGCCCGCGGCGCCGCTTGGTGCCGGCGGTGCCTGACGCGCGCGCGTGGCTGCGTCACGCCGAACGCACAGGCCGCGCCTGACGCTGGTCCTGCTGGTGCTGGCATCGATCACCATCATCACCTTGGATTACAGGGGCGACACGAAGGGGATCGTCGGCAAGGCCAGCGCTATTGCCCACGATGCCTTGGCTCCCATCGAGCGGGCCACCGATGCGGGCTTCAGGCCCATCGGTGGGTTCCTCGCGGGTGCTCTGCATGGAGGAGCGATCGAGAGCGAGAATGCCCGCCTTCGGTCTGCCAACGGAGCTCTCGAGCGCAAGGTCGTCCAGACAGCGGACATCCGCCGCCGGCTGGCCCAGCTGGCGCGTCTTGACCATCTCCCGTGGGCAGGAAACCTACCCTCGGTCGCCGCTCAGGTGGTGGCCCAGAATGCTTCGAACTTCGAGGCGACGATCCAGCTCGACAAGGGGACCGACAACGGCGTCGAGGTCGGTATGCCCGTCGTGGCAGGGGCCGGACTGGTGGGAAGGGTGGTGGCGGTCTGGCATACGGGATGCACGGTGCAGCTGATCACAGATGTTCGTTCCAACGTGGGCGTCCGCTTCGGACCTCAGGGGGATCTCGGCCTTGTCGCCGGCAGGGGTCAGGGGCGATCGCTGGCGGTTGACCTGGTCGCGCCGGGAACACCTCTTCATCGGGGTGAGGTTCTCTTCACGAGCGGGTTGCAGAACGCGCTCTTCCCTCCCGGTATCCCGGTCGCGTGGGTTTCCTCGTTCTCGTCGTCCTCGTCGGCTTCACAGGAAAGTGTGAGCGCGGAGCCGAGCGCTGACCTGGCGGTGCTCTCCTACGTCTCGGTGCTGCAGTGGCAGCCTGCCTCTTGAGATCCGCATGCAACGGCCGATGAAAGTCTTCCAATGAGCACCGTCCAATGAGCACCGTCCAATGACTACCGCAGACGTTGCCAAATGCTCGATCGTGTTGTTCGTGGCTGTCGCGTTCCAGCAGGTAGTGCTGGATCCGATCAGCGTGGTTGGCGCCCATCCCGAGGTAATGGTGCTCCTTTGCGTAGCGGCCGGCTATGTGGCAGGCCCCGAGCGCGGGGCTGTGTTCGGCTTCACGGCCGGTCTTGTCGCCGACCTATTCCTCCCGACGACTTTCGGCCTGTCGGCGCTGATCTGGTGCGTGCTTGCATATGGTGTCGGAGTCGGTACCTCGGGCTTGGTCAGGTCCGCATGGTGGCTGCTTCTCCTCGTGGCTGCCGGGGCGACCGCCATCGGCATCGCTCTCTATGCGATGCTTGAGGCAGTGCTTGGAGAACCCGGGGTTCTGACGGCCTACCTGCCTCAGGCTCTGGTGGTTGGCGTAGCGGGAGCACTCGTGCTGGCGGTGCCGACCTTCAAGCTGGTGGCGTGGGCGCTGCCCGCCCCCGTATCCGAGGCATCAAGCAGGTCGTCTGCACGAGGTCCCAACAGATGAGGAAGCATCACAAGTTCAAGCTCCGCCTTCACAGAGTCGAGGGCAAGCCGCGGCTGCATTCGTCGCTGGGCAGTCCGAGCTGGTCGGTCAGGTTGCGGCGTGCACTGAACGGTGGGCGTCTGAACCCCAGGCCACGCAGGGCCGCCCGCCAGCCGCAGAAGGCGGCCAGCGGGCCGCGCTTCCGCCCTCGCAGGTCGGTCGCGAAGCGGGTGCTTCCTGCAGGAGAGCCTTCGCCGTCCAGGCCCGTTGTGAGGTTGAGAGTGGTCGGCGTCACTGTTGCAGCGCTGTTCTCGCTGATGTTCGTGCGCCTCTGGTATCTGCAAGTGCTGGATAGCTCGTCGTACACCCAGACAGTGGCGTCCAACGCCGTGCGGGACGTGAAGATCTCGCCTCCCCGGGGGCTGATACTGGCACGCCGGGGCCAGATCCTGGTGGGAAACGCTGTTTCAGAGGACGTGACGCTGTCGCGGGCTGCCGCTGAGCAGCACCCTGGGGTGGTAGGACGCCTGGCGGCTCTTCTACAGATGACCCCTGCTCAGGTCCAGGCGCAGTTGAACAACCCCCAGTTCAGCATCTACCGCCCTGTTCCGATAATGCAGAACGCCCCGTTGGCGGACATCTTGTACATCCGGGAGCATTCATCGGAGTTTCCCGGCGTGTCAGCACAGGGACAGACACATCGCGTCTACCCCGAAGGCGACACCGCTGCGCATGTGCTCGGGTATGTCGGGCAGATCAATGCAGCCGAGCTCAAGAACCTGAAAGGCCAGGGCTACCAGCTCGGTGACCAGATAGGCCAGTCCGGCCTGGAGATGTCCTACCAGCGCTGGCTGCAGGGCCAGCCCGGAGTTCAGCAGCTCGAGGTGAATGCCCAGGGGCAGGTGGTCGGCAGCCTGGGCGAGACTCCTCCCACTCCCGGAGACGACATAGTGCTGAACATGGACCTAGGGCTTCAGAAGGAGCTCGACAAGGCCCTTGCCGCCGAGATAGCGAAGCTGCATACCCAGGGCGAGCCGGCACCAAGCGGAGCAGCCGTCGTGATGGATCCCAACAACGGCCATGTGCTCGCGATGGCGTCCTACCCGACCTACAATCCCAGCCTCTGGGTTGGCGGGATCTCGTACAGTGCCTACGCAGCCCTTACGTCCCCGTCGAGCCACTACCCGCTTATCAACCGGGCGATAGATGGTCTGTATACACCGGGTTCGACCTTCAAGCTCGCCACGGCGACGGCTGCACTCCAGACTGGCATCATTACTCCGAATACCCCTTACACCGACACCGGCAGGTTTACTATTCCTCAGCCATGCTATGGCAAGTGCAGCTTTCATAACGCAGGGTACGAAGCGTTGGGTACTATCACATTGCCAATGGCAATCGCGGCATCGGACGACGTGTTCTTTTACAACCTTGGCTATCAGTTCTGGATTCATCGGGCACAGTACGGCCAATCGGCTATCCAGGACGTAGCGAACCAGTACGGCTTTGGCGAGCTGACCGGCATCGATCTCCCTGGTGAGGTGCAGGGTAGGGTTGACAGCCCGCTCATACGTAAGCAGTTGCACGCGCTCTATCCCAAGGCGTATCCCAACGACACCTGGTATGCCGGCGACAACCTGGAGATGGCGTTCGGACAGGGAGGCACGGTGCTGACCCCGATCGAGCTCGCTACCGCGTATTCCACATTCGCCAACGGTGGGACCCGGTACGCGCCCCAGATGGTGGGAGCGATAGTCTCGCCAAACGGTAAGGTTGTGAAACGGATATCCCCGGTGGTGACTGGCCACGTCAACCTGCCACCATCTATTCGAAACCCCATACTGAAGGGTTTCGAGATGGAGACGACGAATCCTCTCGGTACGGGTTACTATTCCTTCTTGGGGTTTCCGTTTTCCAAGTTTCCAATAGCAGGTAAGACTGGAACTGCCAGTGTCAAGGGCAAGGTGCCAGTTGGCTTGTACGCAGGATTTGCCCCAGCCAACAATCCGAAGTATGTGGCTGTAGCAGTTATAGACCAGGGTGGGTATGGTGACACCTCGGCTGCTCTCGTGGTCCGGAAGGTATGGGATTATCTGATGGTCCATCCGACGCCACCAATGGTGCTGAAGCTCCCGGCCGGCCAGGCGAGCAGCGGGAGTTCGCTGCCCGGCTCGTCAGCGACCGGCAGGGCCACCACTACCAGGGCCACCACTACCAGGGCCACCACTACCTCCGGTGCGCAGGTGCCCCGCAGCTCGACGGCTCCCACGCGTAAAGCCCGCGTCCAGGGGGCTGGAGGTTGAACGGGGAGCACACGGATTCCCTGTGGACCAGGATCGAGCCGCTCCTGGCCTCGGTCAGCAAGCCGGCGCGTTATATCGGTGGCGAGCTTGGAGCCCAGCAGCCCGATCACACCCCGGGCAAGGTGGCATGGCTGCTCGTGTACCCAGACACCTACGAAATCGGCCTTCCCAACCAAGGGTTGCAGATCATCTACGAGATCCTGAACGAGCGCGACGACGCCCTTGCCGAGCGCGCGTATGCACCATGGGTCGACATGGAGTCGGCCATGAGGGCCGAGGCGATTCCCCTGTTCTCTCTCGAATCCCACCTTGCGGCGGTCCAATTCGATGTGCTGGCGTTCAACCTCGCGACTGAGCTGATTGCCACGAACGTCTTGAACCTGATCGATCTCGCCGGGGTTCCTCTCCGTTCGGAGCGCCGGTCGGAGCTGGACCCGCTGGTGCTGGCAGGTGGGCACTCGGCGTTCAACCCCGAGCCTTTGGCGGGATTCGTCGACGCGTTCGCTCTCGGCGACGGCGAGGAGGTCGTCGGCGAGATGAACGAGGTGCTGGCTCGTTGGAAGGCCGCTGGCCGGGTGTCGCGGGAGGGCATTCTCAGGAATCTGGCACGGATACCCGGCGTCTACGTACCTTCGTTGTACCAGGTGAGCTTCTCCGGGGGGAGGCTGGATGCCGTAAAGCCGCGTATCCCCGATGCACCCGCGCGGGTAATCAAGCGCACGATCGCGGACCTGGCTGAATGGCCGTATCCGAGGCGCCAGCTTGTCCCGTTGACCGAGGTGGTCCACGACAGGTTGAACGTCGAGGTATTCCGGGGCTGCTCGAGGGGATGCCGCTTCTGCCAGGCAGGAATGATCACCAGGCCAGTGCGTGAACGTCCGGCTGATCAGGTTGTTCGTCTGGTCGGCGACGGGTTGGCCAGGAGCGGCTACGAGTCTGTCTCCCTGACCTCGCTATCGACCGCGGATTTCTCCGGCATCGAGGATGTGGTGAGGACGGTGCTGGACGATCCCAACTGTGCGGAGGAGGTGTCGGTGAATCTTCCGAGCCTGAGGGTCGATGCATTCACCGTCGGGCTGGCGACCCAGGTGGAGCGTGGGCATCGTGGTGGCCTCACGTTTGCCCCGGAAGGCGGCACATGGCGGATGCGCCGAGTCTTGAACAAGCTGATCCGCGACGAGGATCTCTATGCAGCCGTCGAGGCAGCGTTCTCCAGGGGGTGGCGCCGGGTGAAGCTCTACTTCCTTGTCGGCCTTCCCACCGAGACCGACGAGGATGTCCTGGGGATAGCCGAGCTGGGAAAGGCCTGCGTGGCCATAGGGCGGCGCTATCACCCGCACGTTACGGTCACTGTATCGGTCGGGGGGCTCGTACCGAAGGCGCATACCCCATTCCAGTGGTTCGGCCAGGACAGCGTCGAGATGCTGGACCACAAGGTCGGGCTTTTACGAGAAGCCGTGAAGCCTGTGCGCGGGCTGTCGCTACGCTGGCACGATCCACGAGCGTCTGTGGTAGAGGGCCTGCTGAGCCGTGGTGACCGCCGCGTGGGGGATGTCATCGAGCACGTGTGGAGGGCAGGCGGGACCTTTCAGGAGTGGACCGAGCACTTCGACCTCGGCCTCTGGCAGGATGCACTGGATGCTTGTGGCCTGTCGTTGCACGATGTCGTCCACAGGCACAGAGCAGAGGACGAAGCTCTTCCCTGGGACCACATATCGGCCGGTCTTCATCGGGACTTCCTCTGGCAGGATTACGAGCAGGCCATAAGCGAGGTTGAGCTGCCTGACTGCCGCTGGACACCGTGCTACGACTGCGGGGTATGCACCGGTTCGGGATTGGAGCACGTGGTGGCTTCAGCGATGCCGCCAGCCGGTGGAAGCCAAGGCACTGGTCAGGACCTTCCGCCGAGCAAAGTCGTGTCTGTGGCTATCAGGTCGGTTACACTGGAAAGCAGTATCGGGTGAAGGCTCGCTTGCGGTTCTCCAAGCTCGGCAAGGTTCGCTGGACCAGCCATCGGGACGTCGCCCGGATGTGGGAACGGGCGTTACGCCGTGCAGGGCTGCCGGTGGCACGAACCGGTGGGTTCACGCCCAGGCCGCAGATGAGCTTCGGCTTGGCCCTCCCCACCGGGTGCGAATCGATCGCCGAGTATCTGGATCTCGGCTTCGAGTATCCAGTGAGGGTGGATGAGCTGCCGGGAGTGTTGAGCCCATTGTTACCGGAAGGAGTAGACGTGCTGGTTGCCGCCGAGCTGGCAGGCGACATGGGATCCCTCCAACAGGAGGTGACTTCATGCACGTGGGAAATACAGGTGCCGGGCGTGTGCCCGAGTGACCTTCGTGCCGTGCTGGAGGGGGTTCTGGCAACCGCCGAGCTCCCGGTTCGCCGCGAGCGCAAGGGACGTGAAGTGGAAGACGACCTCAGGCCTTCACTGATCTCGCTCAACAGCGAGGAATCAGTGGAGGAAGGTTCGCTGCTCGTTGCGGAGACGGCGACGAACCCCAGAGGTGTCAGGCCGTCTGAGCTGGCGAAGGCCCTGGGTCTGTCGCTCGGTCGTGCATGTAGAACTAGTCAATGGATCGAGCACGGCGCCATCCGCCGGGAACCGCTGGCCCTCCCCGTGGCTGTTGTCATGGGTGAGCCTGTATCCGGGCGTGCGTCGTGAGCATCATCAGAAGGGATAGTCCCAATGTCAGAATTGTCGACCGGGCGGCCGGAGGGTGGGCATACTGCCCCGCCTCCCCCCCCCTCAAGCGAAGAACGGCCTCGCCGAGAACCGGCGGGTTCTGCGGGTGCGCCGGGAGCTGCTCATGGCGGTGAGAGCCAAGTCGTAAATGATCCACAGGATGCTGGCACACAGGATGCTGGCACACAGGATGCTGGCACAGTCGCCAGGCGCCGGCGCCGGCGCCGGCCTGCCGGCGCGAGAAAGGCTGCCGAGCAGGCAGGAGGCTTGCCGGATGGCGAGGGTCCGAACGGGGCTGCGTTGCCAGGCGACCAGCTATCGAGCATCGACGGGCTGGGCGCCGCGACCAACTCCCCTGGATTGCCCCCGAGCTCCCCTTCCGACTCGGCGAGGCCTGAGCGTTCCCAGGGAACAGGATTTCCGGATGGCAGTCCCAGACCCAGGATCGGCGACACTCGCCCTGCGCCGCCTGCGCCGCCTGCGCCGAGTTCCGCCGTGACGGATGCCATGCCGCCAGGACCGGGTTCCACGACAGGAGGGGCCAAACCCAGGATCGGCGACACTCGCCCTGCGCCCGCAGCGCAACGTGCTGCCATGGCAGCTTCAGCTCCAGCGCCCTCCGCTCCCGGTCGGGCTGCTCGCCAGCCCTCAGGCGGCCGGACGGCCTCAGCCGGCCGGACGGCCTCTGGCAGGGTATCGGCCCCAGCGGCATCGATGCCTCTGGTCACTTCGGCACCGTCCATGTCTCCGCCACCTCGGGCAGGCGGCGAGGCGGCAGGCGGCGAGGCGATGATGTCCGCGATCGATTCGGGGAAGCCTGCCGGTAGAACGCGCCAGCGTCGGCGCAGTGGCGGTGCTCGTCGCAAGGCACGCGCTGTGGGGCG
>JAJZJN010000074.1 GCA_021851165.1 Actinomycetes bacterium | reverse complement strand
ACCCGACGATGGGGATGACCACCAAGCTGCCACCAGGTATAGCTGGGCGGCCGGTAAGCTCGCTGCCGCTGCCGCTGCCGCTGCCGCTGCCGGCCGCACGCTGTGGCTGCCGTGTACTCGTCTCATCAGGCTGCATGTGAGCTGCCCGATGCATCGACAGCGCGCTTAGCAAGCTCCATGGCCTTGTCGGGGGTGGACATCACCGTATCGGTGACCACACAGCTCATGCCGGTTGCCTCTATGTCGTCGGCTAGGGCGGCATCGGCCACGTCTATGATCATGGTCGCGGCAAGGTGCGCGTAAAGCCTGGCTACCCCGGCAGCAGAGGGCTCGTGGCTCAACTCTGACATGAGGCGGTCGGCTGGACCTTTCAATGCCCTGCCGGCGATGATCGGGGAGACAGCCACCACACTGTCGCGTCGGGCGGCCACGGTATCCGATATTCCCGGCACGGAGAGTATCGGCCCTATGGATACGAGGGGATTCGAGGGACAGACGATCACCGTGTCTGCACTTGACAGCGACTCGATGACCCCTGGGCTTGGCACTGCCCGGCTGGCACCTTCGAAGCGGATGGCGGATACCGGGACATCGTGGTGGAACCTGACGAAATAATCCTGAAAGCCGACCTCCTCTCCACTCGCGAGCGTCAGGTAGGTCTTGACGGGGTCGTCGGACATGGGCAGTAGAGAGCTGCGGACCCCAAGCGACGACGAGATCTCATGAGTTATCTGTGAGAGTGTGGCACCTTCGTGAATGCGCTGGGTACGGTAAAGGTGCGTGGCGAGGTCGGTATCCCCGAGCCTGAACCAGGCTTGCCCCCCCAGGCGAGCCAGAGCGTCCATGACGTGCCACGTCTCCTGGGCAAGACCCCAGCCCCGCTCTGCGTCGCCGAGGCCAGCAAGGGTGTACGTGACCGTATCGATGTCAGGGCTGATGTGCAGTCCATGGAGTGTGACATCATCTCCCGTGTTGATGATCGCTGTGATCTCCGTCGGGTCGATGACGCCAGCAATCCCCGCGAGAAGGCGAGCGGCCCCGACTCCGCCAGCAAGTGCAGTTATCACGGCAGCCAGGCTACCGCCCTCACGTTGTCGCAATATGCATGGGACCGGCAAGGTGAACGGTGGGCCGCCTCGATGTGCAAGGCTCGGTCCGTGCGCGAAGAGGGAGACGACGCGTCGACGCCTGCCGAGCCCGAGGCCCAGTTCGAGCCCCAGTGCGGGCCCCAGCCACAGTTCGAGCCCCAGCCCCAGTTCGAGCCCCAGCCCCAGTGCGGGCCCCAGCCCCAGTTCGAGCCCCAGCCCCAGTTCGAGCCTGAGCCCCAGTTCGAGCCTGAGCCCCAGGCTTATCTCCGAGCTGGAATGGCGGGTCAGGCACCGGCTGGTGCTCCCACCTCTCGCGGCTCGCTTGTCGTGGCTATGGACGCAACCCCTCTTCTCGGTGAGCGAACGGGTGTGGGGGTGTTCTGTGCCGGAGCCATGGCAGCGTTGGCCGAGCGCGACGACGTGCAGGTCTCGGCTTTCGCTGTCACCTGGCGCAGGCGCCATCTCCTGGGGCCCCAGGTCCCCTCGGGCGTTGTCGCAACACGGCGACCTATGCCGGCACGTCCTCTTCACCTGGCCTGGAGAACTGTCGGGTTCCCACCCGTGGAGTGGCTGGTAGGTCGTGCGGATGTCGTCCATGGAACCAACTTCATCGTTCCCCCGGCACGACGTGCCGCCCGGGTGGTTACGGTTCACGACTTGACCACGTTGCGTTTCCCGGAGCTGTGCAACGCGCAGACGCTCAGGTTCCCGGACCTGGTGCGCCGGGCGATTGGAGAGGGGGCTTGGGTGCACACGCCATCGCAAGCCGTGGCCGACGAGGTGATATCTGAGTTTGGCGCGGATCCGGCCCGGGTTCGCGCTGTCCATCACGGGATCCCGGCCCTCCCCCCGGCCAATTCAGCGGGCGCTCCAGGTGTGGATCTTCCCGCAGGCATCGACCGTTACATCCTGGCCATCGGGACTGCAGAGCCGCGCAAGGATTTGCCAGGGCTGGTGCATGCCTTCGATCTGCTGGCGCCGGATCATCCAGAGCTGGCGCTGGTCCTGGCAGGCCCTGCCGGATGGGGAGCGGCGGCGCTGGATCGTGCCGTGGATGGTTCTCCGTGGAGCAATCGTATAGTTCGGACCGGGTTCGTCGCCGATGCCCGCCTGGCGGTCCTGCTGGCAGGTGCCTATGTGCTCGCCTACCCATCTGTCTACGAGGGATTCGGCTTCCCTCCGCTGCAGGCAATGGCAGCGGGTGTCCCGGTGGTGGCCACCTCGGTTCCGGCGGTACGCGAGGTCGTCGGTGGTGCGGCGCTCCTGGTGGCTCCGGGCGACGCAGAAGCGCTGGCTGCTGGTCTTGCACGGGTTCTGGACGATGGTGTGCTCTGGCAGCGGCTAGCGGATCTGGGCGGCGAACGTGCTCGGCTGTTCACCTGGGAGGAGTCTGGACAACGTCTAGCCGCCCTGTACGCTTCTGCATATGCCGACGCCGGCATCGAGCGCTCGTGAGGGGCAACGCTGGCGGTATGGAGTCGGCCCACCGGCGTATGACCGAGAACCGCGAGGACAATTCGCAACGAGGTGCCTGGCGGAGGAACGGGCGGCAGGTTCGCGTCGCGATAGTGGCAGAGCAGCTGCGCCGTCGTGTCCCTGGGGGAATCGGGACCTACATCAAGGGTCTTGTCATGGGGCTCACTGCGATAGCCACCCGGGGGGAAGCCGTGCCGGAGGTTACGTTGGTGGCTAGCAGACCACCTCATGGTGAGGATCCGCTAAGGGCTCTGGGGCTGCCAGTGCTCACCTCGGCGATCCCCGGGCCTTTGATGGTGCGAGCATGGATGCTTGGCATCATGCGGGGTCCTCGCGGGTTCGACATCCTTCATTCTGCATCGATGGCGTCTCCGCCTGGCGGATTCGAGGTGCGGGTCATGACAGTGCATGATCTCGCTTGGCGCAAGTTTCCCGACGCCTTCCCACCGCGTGGCCAGCGCTGGCATGAGCGTGCTTTGGCAAGGGCGATATCGAGCGGCACGTCTTTCGTAGTGCCCTCGGATGCCGTGGCCCAGGACCTTCTCGACGTTGGTGTTGGGGAGGGCCGGGTGACCGTCGTAGGTGAGGGTTCCGACCATCTACCGTCTCCGGACGGTCAAGCAGCGTCTGCCCTGCTGGCGCGTCTGGGTGTGCCCGAGATCGAGGGTGGGTACATCCTCGCTGTGGGAACACTCGAGCCGCGCAAGAACCTTCAGCGTCTGATCGAGGCCTATTCAATGTCCCATGACCGCTTACCGGTTCCATGGCCACTGGTGGTGGTGGGGCCCTCGGGCTGGGGACCTGGCGTCGTGCCGGCACCGGGCGTGTTCCTGGCCGGCTCTGTCGATGATGCAACACTCGCCGGGCTTTACGCTGGAGCGAGGTTGCTCGCCTACGTTCCATTGGCCGAGGGGTTCGGTCTGCCACCGGTGGAGGCGATGCGCGCTGGTCTGCCGGTGCTTGCGAGCCCTGTCCCGAGCACTGCAGGTGCGGCGTTCGAGGTCGATCCCCTGGATGTGCATGCAATAGCGGACGGGCTGGTTGCCGTCAGCAGCGACGAGTCACTGCGTGAGTCGCTTCGGCAAGCAGGAAGGCTGAGGGCAGCAGGCTGCACATGGGAGGCCGCGGCCCGCCGGCACCTTCATGCCTGGGACGCGGCGATGCCATGACCGCCGCGTCGGGAGGTGAGCTGGGAGTTGAGCAGGCTCCCCTACGGGTGTCACTGGACGTGACGGCGGTTCCTGCCCAACCGGTGGGAGCGGGACGGTACGTGATAGATCTACTTGGGGCGCTCATGAAGCGCGACGACATCGCGCTCACGCTGTGGTGTAGGCGCGATGACAGCGAGCGTTGGGGCTCGCTAGCACTCGAGGCTCGGACCCAAGTAGCCATCCGACCGGCCGCGCCGGCGGCGCGGCCTGCCCGTCTCGTGTGGGAGCAGGCGCGATTGCCTTGGCTGCTCGGTCCACGGAAGGTGCCTGCTTTTCGGGATCTTCAGGGGCTGGAACACCGTTCCTCGGAGGGCTCCATAGCCGATGTACACCATTCGCCCCACTACACGATGCCGGAGCTTGCCCGTGTTCCAGTGGTGGTCACCATCCATGACCTCACGTTCCTCGACCGGCCGGAGCTGCACCAGCGCCTGAAGGTGCCGGTGTTCAGCCGGGCGATACGACAGGCGGCACGACGTGCGACAGCCCTGATCTGTGTGAGCGAGCAGACGGCGGTACGCCTGCGCGAGCACTTCGAGCCGGCAGGTCGCGTGTTCGTGGTGCCTCACGGGGTGGATCTGAACCGTTTTACCCCCGACGAGCCGACGCCGTCCGGGGAGCATGGTTCGGACGGGGCGGTATTGGCCCGCCTCGGTATACGGCCTCCCTATGTAGCGTTCCTGGGAACCATAGAGCCGCGCAAGGCTGTTCCCGTGCTCGTGGAGGCGTTCGACATTGTGGCGGCCCGTCACGCAGATCTGACTCTGGTGCTGGCCGGAAGGCCAGGATGGGGAAATCGCGAGGTTGACCAGGCGATATCGGTAGCTCGCCATGCCGCGAGGGTTACCAGGCTCGGCTACGTGCCAGATGATGCCGTGCCCGTGCTCCTACGCCGAGCTGCTGCGGTGGCGTATCCTGCCCGGGAGGAGGGATTCGGGCTGCCGGCACTCGAAGCCCTGGCCTGTGGTGTGCCGCTCGTAACGACCGAAGGCACTGTGATGGCTGATCTGGCCAACGGCAGTGGTCTGGCCAACGGCAGTGGTCTGGCCAACGGCAGTGGTCTGGCCAGCGGCAGTGGTCTGGCCAACGGCAGTGGTCTGGCCAACGGCAGTGGCGCGAAGGGCCCTTCGAGCGCCGCATGGCTGGTATCGCCAGGATCAGTAGGAGAGCTAGCCGACGCCCTCGACCAGATTGTGCGAGGCGGTAGTGAGGTTGCAGAACGCGTCCGGCTTGGCCTCGAGATCGCAGCGCAGCATACCTGGCAGGCAAGCGCGGCTGGTCATATGGCCGTGTACCGGTTTGCGGCTAACGGCTCGAGCGCGGCGCGCCTCCCCGGTGGGTCGGATCATGGCCGAGGCGTGCCACGCCAGGTGCCCCCGTTCCGGTAGGGTCGAGGCGATGCGCGCTCTTGTCACCGGCGCCGGCGGCTTCGTGGGCGGCTGGCTGCTAGCCCACCTGCACGAGCAAGGAGACGAGGTAGTGGCCGTCGACCACGAGGTTGACGTGACCGATTGCTCTGCTGTGAAGAAGGCAGTTATGGAAGCTTCACCCGACGTGATATTCCACCTGGCGGCTTTGTCGCACGTCGGGAAGTCCTGGGAAGACCCAGCAGCTGCTCTGAAGGTGAATGCCGTTGGCACGCTCTTCGTGCTCGAAGCGGCGAGAGCATGCCCGTCCGTGCCCCGTGTCGTGCTCGTAAGCTCGGCGGAAGTCTACGGCGTGGTGGCCCCAGAGGACCTCCCGGTTTCGGAATCTGCCCCGCTGCAGCCTGTGACGCCGTATGCAGTCAGCAAGGTTGCTGCAGAGTATGCAGGGATCCAGGCGTATCTCGCCCACGGGACTCCCGTCATCCGGGTCCGTCCGTTCAATCACGTCGGACCGGGCCAGTCGGCATCATTCGCTGTCGCCGCCCTTGCATCGAGGATTGTGGAAGCGGAGGTCACCGGGGTGCAAGCAATCGCGGTGGGCAACCTGAGCGCCAGGCGGGACCTGACTGATGTGCGAGATGTGGTGCGGGCCTACAGGCTGTTGGCTGCTCACGGGTCACCAGGTGAGGTGTACAACGTCTGCTCTGGCCGGGACGTGTCTGTGGAGGACGTTGCGCGCCGGCTGATCGAGATGGCTGGAGCCGACCTGGAGATGGTGGTTGATCCCGCGCTGGTGCGCCCGGTGGACATCCCGGTCCTACGAGGTGATCCGTCGCGTCTGCGCGAGGCGACCGGCTGGGAGCCCATGATCACCCTGGACGTCACGCTTCACGACGTCTTGGAGAGTTGGCGGCAGAAGTTGCCAGCTCACGGCGCTGGGACTGGTCAGTAGTGTTGGCCAGACAATCGAACGACCTGCCTCAAAAGTGGCAGGTCGTTCGATGTGGCCGGTTCTGGGGGGGGTAGGACCGGCCCTTGGGAACCGCCCGAGAGAACGGTGCGGCTCCATTGCGGGGAAACCAACCAAGGAGGCTGTTCCCCCGGTGGTCCGGCGGCTGGAAGGGGGGTAGCCGCCGCCGGACGAACTCACCGCTCAGGCGGCGAGAGGCCCAAGAAGATTGCGGAGCTGCTGGTGTGCCTCTCGGACCTGTGCGTGTGCCTGCTGTACGAGGTCCCGAGCCTGCGGGGGAAGCAGCTGCTCGATGGGCTCCAGGGTGGACTCGATGCGTGTGATGGCGTCGTCTACCTTGGAGTCGACGAGCTTGACGCGGCGGGCAAGCTGCTCGCGGGCCTCCATCAGGCGGTCCTCTACCTGTGCGCGCGGCTCGGCGAGGCGTTGGGTCAGCTCGTGACGACGAACCTGTGCGCGCTGGAAGCCGAGCACGCCCAGACCCACCACGACGTACGCTACGTCGCGGGCTGCATTGGCGATCTCGTCGGTGATGTCCTTGAACTCTGGCATCGTTATCACTCCTGTTCTCGGCTACTCGTCTCTGTAGCCCTTGCTAACAAGTGTAAGACATTGTGCTAACCATTGCAAGCATAGGTTCAGATTGGCCAGGCTCACCCCCACTTCCTTCTGCTCCATCCTGGGCTGACCTGCTGGGGAACGTCCGGGCACGCCCGCGTGCCATGCTGGGCTAGCCTCGTACCCCTGATGGAGACCGTTGCACCTCCTGTGGTAGCGGTGGTCGTGACGCACGATCCCGGCCCATGGTTCGAGGAGTCGCTGGCATCACTGGCCAGCCAGGACTACCAATCGCTGGCGGTGCTTGTGCTTGACGCGGCAAGCACTGACGACCCGAGCGGACGTGTTGCAGCAGTGCTGCCCAACGCGTTCGTCCGACGCCTCGAGGCGAATGTCGGATTTGCGGCAAGTGCAAACGAGGCCATCAGCATGGTGGAGGGAGCATCACACCTGCTGTTCTGTCACGACGATGTGGTTCTTGATCCCGATGTCGTGCACCTGATGGTGGAGGAGGCCTTCCGCTCCAACGCCGGGATAGTAGGACCCAAGTTCGTCCGATTCGACGATACGGAGCGCCTGCTGGAAGTCGGCATGGCCGTGGACAAGGTGGGCGCGGTAGTGAGCAGGGTCCATCCCGGGGAGATAGATCATGGCCAGCATGACGGCGTTCGGGACGTCTTCCTGGTCCCTGGTGGTTGCACCCTCGTCCGAGCTGACCTTTTCAAAGAGCTGGGAGGGTTCGACGCTGCCATAACGGCGCTGGGAGAGCATCTCGACCTGTGTTGGAGAGCGCAGGTGGCCGGCGCGCGGGTTGTCGTGGCCCCACAGGCGCGGGTCCGTCACCTCGAGCTGATCGCATCCGGCCTTAGGGCCCCGCCGGGTGCGCTACTGGGAGAGGATGGGATTCTTCTCCCTGAGAGCGCAGATCAGGCTCCACCTCCTACGCCCCAGGCGCTCCAGCGCCGACACGAGCTGCGTGCAGTGCTGAAGGCATACTCCGCGCCCCAATTGGCCCGTGTCCTTCCCCAAGCCGTCGTGCTCTCGGTCGGGGAGATGACGGTGGCTGCGCTGGGAGGTGACAGCGAGAGGGCCGCCTCGATACCGCGCTGCTGGTGGTGGAACATCAGGCGAGGCCGGGAGATACGGACCCTACGGGCGGAGATCCGTCCTACGAGGCGCCTGAGCGACTCGGAGATACGCCATATGCAGTTGCGCGGCAGCGCGCGGCTGCGCGCATACGCGAGACGCGCAGTGACACACGGCATGCGCAGCGCCCATCTGGCAGAGGATCATCTCTACACGGCCGAGGGCCATGATGCCGGTCCTGCCGGTGGCCGGGGTGGGACGGAGCGCCATGTGGGGCACCGCCTGCAGGCATGGGTATGGACCGTAGCCATCCTGGCTCTGCTGATCGGCACCCGTGGCCTCATCGGAGGCCGGTTGCCCGACTTCGGTCAGATAGTCCCGCTTCCCTCGTGGTCATCCCTGCTCGGGAAGTTCTGGTCAGGTGCTCAACCGGCTGGTCTCGGCTCAGTCGGATGGCTGTCGCCTGCGACTGGGCTCCTCGGCGTGGGCTCGATGCTGTTGCTAGGCAGCGTAGGGTTGTTGGAGAAGCTGGTTGTCCTGGGATGCCTGCCTCTCGGCGTGCTCGGCGCGGTGAGGCTGTCGCGACCGCTCGGCAGTGCTCGAGCTCGCCTTACAACGAGCGTCGCCTATCTTGTGATCCCGCTTCCCTACGACGCGCTGGCACGGGGAAGGCTGGATGGCCTGGTCGCTTATGCAGCAGCGCCATGGATACTGGCGTTGCTGGCGCGCTCGGTCGGGGATGCCCCCTTCTCGGGTTCCCCCTCCAGACGATCCTGGCGACGAGGGTTGGGAGGACAAGTACTTGGTCTTGGCATCATAGTGGCCCTCGCTGTCGCCTTCGCCCCCTCGATTGCGGTTCTGGTGGCGGCGATGGGAGTGGGCCTCGCCATCGGCTCCCTGGTCCTTGGTGGCTACCGGGCTGTGAAAGATGCCGCCCGGGTTCTCGCGGTGACGACAGGCGGCTTGCTGGTTGCGGTGGCTCTGCTTGCTCCCTGGTCGCTGTGGCTTCTCGGAAGTGGTTTGCGCTGGCAGTTGCTGTCCTCGCCTATGGTTCCGGCTGCCTCTGCACCCACATGGGGTGGCCTGCTGCGGCTGTCTGCGGGACCCATCGGCGATACACCGTTGGCATGGGCGTTTGTGGCAGCAGGGTTCATAGTGCTGCTGATCGGCTCCGGGTGGCGTCTCGGGTGGGCCGCACGGATGTGGGCTGTGACACTCGTCGTGGTGGCGCTGGCGTGGGCTTCTGGCCGTGGCTGGACGGGTGCTCTTGGCATGCCCGGGGAGGTGCTGCTGGCAGGGGCTGGCGCAGCGCTCACGCTTTCCATGGGTCTCGGGGTCGTCGCGTTCGAGACGGATCTGCCAGGCCATCGCTTCGGGTGGCGCCAGGCGACCATGGCCATCGGGGTCGCTGCAGCCGTTATAGGAACACTGCCCTTCTTGGTGGCCGCCACAGGGGGCAGGTGGGACCTGCCCGACAGCGGTTACCGGTCGGCACTTTCCTGGACGGCACGTCTCAACCCGGGTAGCTACAGGGTGCTGTGGCTCGGCGATCCGCGGGTGCTGCCGGGCTCGGGATGGACCTTGTCACGTGGGCTTTCCTACGAGCTGTCTGTGGGATTGCCCGATGCAACGAGCGTGTGGCCGGGAGTACCACCGAGGTCGGCTACGGCAGTTGCCGCCGATGTAGCGTTGGCCAGAAGCCACAGCACGGCCCGTCTCGGCAAGCTCCTGGCACCCTACGGCGTTCGCTATGTCGTGGTGGTCTCGTCGCTGGCCCCTGTGGTTCCCGGACTACAGGAGCCGGTCTCGTTTCCTCCCCCGGCAGGTCTCGTGAGTGCTCTGCGTTCCCAGGGCGATCTGAGACAGGTCACGGGGGAGGGAGGTTACGAGGTCTTCGTGAACCCGCGGGCGCTTCCGTACGGCTCTCCAGAGGCCGTCAAGGGAGGATTGCGCGCGGGAGCGGACGGGTGGCGGGGCCCAGCTCTTGTGGGCGAGCTCGTCCTGTGGGTCGTGGTAGTGGCGGCCCTGGCGGGCAGGCGCCGCTGGCTCGATTGGTGGTGGGTACCCTGGCAGCGTCACAAAGCCCGCCGTAGGGCCGGTCGAAATGCCGGTGCCGGCGTCGGTGCCGGTGGCACGGGTACAGACGATGGCTCTGTCGGGGATCGGGATGGGGAGCTGGACAAAGCCGGATCAGGCACTGAGACCATGGTGACGTCAGGCACTGCTCCGACTGGCACTGCGCCGTCGAGGGGCGGCACGTCGCCGCCGGATGGCCCCACATGAGCATGTTGACGCGCCTTCGCGTGGTAGCGCTCGTGGTGATGATCCTCGCCGGTGGGGCGATCGTGGACCGTGTGGTCGGCCGCGCTCCAGCTCCTTCGCCTGCCCTTCCACCTCCGGCCGAGGCCGCGGTGGTAGCGGGCAGGGGCTCCCAATCGGCTGAATGGGCATGCCCGGGCGGAACAGGACGGACAGGGCTCGCTCCGGCATTGATAGTGATGACCAATGGGTCGACGCGTCCAGTTGGGGGAACTCTGACAGCCGTGTCCTCGACCGGGGCTCGCCGCACTGAGACGATCAGCGTGCCTGCGGCATCGCAGGTGACGGCGATCCCGGCCGATATGGTGACCGGGGCGTGGGTCGCGGCGTCTGTTCTCTTGGACGGTGGCGGCGTCGGTGTGAGCGAGGAGGTCTCGGGGTCTCCTGGCTGGGGAGTGGCAGCTTGTGCCTCTACTGCAGCGGCCAGCTGGTACTTTGCCGGAGGGTCCACAGGGTCAGGACGCTCGCTGTATCTCGCTTTGTTCAATCCGGGGGTGACCGACGCAGTCGTGGACATCTCGTTCGCCGCCCCGACGGGGGTGAGTGAACCGCCGGCCGATCAGGGTGTAATTGTCAACCCGGGGGCACTGACGGTCTTGAACGTGGGCAATCACGTGCTGAACGAGCCTCGGCTTGCGACCTCGGTCCGTGCGCTTTCCGGCTCGGTGGTGGCAAGCGAGACAGAGATACCGCGTCCCGGTCTGCCGAATGGCATAGGGCTCACGTTGGGCTCACCTCTGGCGGCTACGGCATGGTCGTTCCCACAGACCACTGACCAGGCAGGTTCGTACGTAGCTTTCAATATCTTCAACCCGTCCTCGCGCCCAGCCCGTGTGAAGGCTCGTTTTGCCATTGCCGGCGGCTTGCGGTCTACTTTGACCGTCGAGGTCGCATCAGGCAGCCAGAAGGTTCTGTACACCACCGGCCAGGCTCGGATACCTCCGGGGACGTCGTTTGCCTCCACGTTCGTATCGACACGTGGCGTTGGCGTCGTCATAGACCGGAACGTTCTGGCTCCCCCCGGCGCACCTCCCCCGAGATTCGGCGTCACGGGTGGAGCAGTGGCAGGAGCCAGGACCTGGCTGGTGCCGGCCGTCCCCGCGCCGGGAGCGGGACCCTGGACCCTCGCCGTTCAGGACTTGGCCGGTAGGCCCGTCCAGGTAACGGTCCTCGCACTCGAGGACGGCCAGCAGGTGCCCATAGGCAGTCTTGACGGGCTCAGGGTGCGAGCGGCCGAGCCGCTTATCATAGGCCCCAAGCCGGGACCACCGGTGGGCCGCGTCCCGCTACTGCTCAGGGCCGATGGCCCGGTGGTCGTCAGCTTCGACGTATTGCCGAGTGGAAGCCCGGGAGTGGTATCGCTACCGGCTATCCCCATCGCCGACTGACGCTGCAGTTACAGGCCGACCGCCGCGCTTGAGGCAGCGTTCTCTCATAGGCGACTAGCTGCCGACGGAGGTTCCTGTGCTCCCTGGAGTGCTGCCTGCCACCGGTTCCACGCTGTCGCCGGCCTGTATGCCCACGCCGCCGTTGCCAGCGGTGTCCTTGCCAGCGGTGCCCTTGTCGGCGGTGTCCTTGTCGGAGCCGGAGCCGTTGTCGGCGCTCGATCCGGCCACAGGCGCTGACGAGCCGTTTACGGTCTTGCCTGTGAAGTGGGGTACCTGCGCGGACCCGTTGCCGTGCA